>NZ_JBSHAM010000014.1:0-16535 GCF_053611505.1 Amycolatopsis sp. NPDC054798
CCGGCGCCGTTTCGTGTCTTCAATTTCTTGGCGGTGCGTTCCTTCGTTTGGGGTAGGGGGTTACCTCGTGGTTCGGGCCCGCGGGGCGGGGCCCCGCCGCTCGGCGTAGAGCGGGGCCCGGCCGCGTCAGGTCAGCGAGCGGCCCGGGTCGTGCAGGTCGGCTCGCCCGAGACGGCGGGAACGGAGACGGCGTTCCAGGCGGCCTTGGTGGTGTTGTATTCCGTGCAGCTGCCCGGGAAGAGCGCGATCGCGGCCTCCAGCGTCGCCTTGCGCGCGGCCCGGTGGTTCCACGACGAGGTCTTCTTCAGCAGGCCGTTGTAGAAGATCTTGGCGGCCTTCTGGATCCCGACGCCGGTGACGCTGCTGTTGTTGCAGGTCGGGCTGGCCGGCTTGCCGCCGCCCGGGTTCGAGCCCTCGGCGAGCAGGTAGAACCAGTGGTTCTGCGGACCGGCCGCGGCGTGCACCTCGGTGCTGGGGATCGACGACGAGTAGCAGTTCGGGTCGCCGACCTTCGACGGGTTGTACATGTAGCGGATCGGGCCCTGGCCGACCAGGTTCACGCCCTCGCCGACCTCGTAGTCCGGACGGTCCTTCGCGTTGTTCGCATACGCCTCGGTCATCGCCCCGAAGATGTCGCCGGTCGACTCGTTCAGGCCGCCGTTCTCGTTGCCGGAACCCGCGCCGCCCGGGGTGGTCTGGAAGATGCCGTGCCCGAATTCGTGGCCGACGACGTCCATCGAGGTGGCCTGGCGCCGGTTGTCCTGCGAGTGCCCGAAGTGCGTCGAAGAGCCGTCCCAGTAGGCGTTGACGTCGTTCAGGCCGACGGACGCCGGGAAGCCCCGGCCGCTGCCGTTGATGCCGTTGCGGCCCAGCCAGTCCTTCAGCATCTTCCACTCGGTCTGGACGCTGAAGAGGGCGTCGACGCAGCCGGTTTCGAGGTTCGTGCCCGACCCGTTGCCCCAGCTGTTGTCCGGTCCGCTGTAGACAGAACCGCCCTCGCGGCCGCAGCTGAGACCCGGGCGGCCGGGGTCGCGCATGCTGTAGGTGGAGCCGGACTGCGTCGTGTCGAGGGAGACGGTGCCGACGTAATAGCTGTTGCCCGTCCCCGCCGCGTTCACTGCGTTGGCCGCGTCCGGCTGGGCCTGGGTCTTGGCCCCGGAGCCGAAGGTCTTGATATCGTCCCGCTTGTCGAGCACCGCGCCGGTGGCCGCGTCGACGAACACGTGCAGCTTGCTCGGCGCCGAGGCAGTGCGCCCGGCGACGACGACCTCGTAGGCCAGTTTCGGATTCGCTCCGGCGAGAACCACCTTCTCCGGAGCGCTCACACTGTCCACAATGGGCAGTTGGGCGCGCGCGGTGGAAGCGGCCTTGGCGGCGTCGAGAACGGCCTGCGTCCCGACGGTGATGGGCGCGGTTTCCGCGGCGCTGGTGCCGCGCACGTTCCCCGCCCCGTCCGCGACGACGACCGCGTCTCCGCCGACGACCCGCAGGCCCTGGTAAGTGCGCTCGTAGGAGCCGTAGAAAAGCCCGGCGTCGCCCGCGGTCAGGCCGACGCGCCGGAACGCTTCGGCGGGACCGCGGCTGAACGCGCCGAGCCCGGAGGCGACCGCCTGGTCCGCGGCGCGTGCGGCAGCCGTGTCCGGGGAAGCGGGCTGGGCTTCCGAGGCAGCGCTCGCCGGGACGGCCGGCAGAGCGAGTGTCATGGCAAGACCGGCGGCAGCCGCCAAGCCCGTGGTGAATCCGCGATGGGGCATCGAGGTCTTCCTTCCATGAAGGCAGGACGATGGGTGCGGGGAGGGAGAACGTGCCCGGGCGCTTACCCTGGGTATGCGCCCGAGCACAGTCGAGTAAAGGATCAGCGCATCGGGGCGTCAATGCGCCAAACGGACCAACGGAATGTTCCGGATTCGGCGGTCAATTGGTATATGCCTTGCCGGTGCTGGGATTTTTGGCCCGTTCGGGGCCCGGGCGACTTTCGTAGGGAATGTCCCGGGTGCCGTACGAATGTCGGAAGGGCCCGGGCGGCGGGAATGGCCGGTGCCGCTCAGAAGACCCGATACCCGTCGTTCCGCAGCCGCGAAGCGCTCTCTGCGACGCCGGGTGCGCGCGGTCGCGTTCAGCACGTCGCCGTCGAGGTTCCCCGCCCGTCGGTGTGACGGCCTTCGACAGTCATGGCCGCGCACACCTCGGCCGCCGCCGTCCACAGTCCTAAATGGCCAGTCGCGACCGTCCGGCATTCCGCCCCCTGCTCACTGGCGCGGACAGCCATGGGCAGGAAAGGGGAGTGCTCGCCGAAAAGAACGTAGCGGCTGGGCGGTCGCCTGCCCGAAGCCGGCGGCAAGGGCTCTTCGTGAGTGGCTAGGCCGATCGGCCGCAGCCGGGACACGACGGCGGGGTCGGTGAATCCGAGTGCGTCGAGCCCGAACGGCGGTACCGTCCTGCCGGAAGGATCGTGGGACCGCGCTGCTTCGGCGAACGGCTGACGCAGCATCGGCATCAGGTCGAACGCGGATTCTCCGGGAGAGGGAAGGAAAGCGTCGAGATAGATCACCCCGGACACCTCCGGATGCGCGTCGGCGACACCGGCGACGACCATGCCTCCGTAGCTGTGGCCGACGAGGACGGCCTGATCCTCGAGCACCCGGCCGACCTCGTCGATGTGCTGCAGCAAGCCGGAACCGGCGAGAGTGGGCGCGGCGACCGTGTGTCCCTGTCCGGACAAGCGCGCCGCGATCCGGTCCCACGCCCAGCCGCCGCACCACGAGCCGTGCACCAGGACGTAATGGCTCACGCAGCGGGCACTTTCGCGACGACCTCGACCTCGACCAGCACGTCGGGGGCGAACAGCGCGGCGACCCCGACCAGGGTGCTCGCCGGCGCTGCGGGCACCCCTTCGCGCAGCGCGGTGAAGAGGGCGGGGATCAGCTCGGGGCGGTAATCCACGACGTACACGGTTTCCTTCACGATGTGCTCGCGCCCGCAGCCGACGGCGGCGAGCGCGGTGTCGAGGTTCTGCGCGATCCGCCGCATCTGGGTCACGTGGTCCTCGCCGCGCAGGTTCCCGTGTTCGTCCCAGGCGACCTGCCCGGAAAGGAAGACGAGATCGGCCACTCGCACGACGGGAGTGAAAGCCCCGGGAATGGAGTGGAGTCCGGCGGGCGTCAGGTACTCGGTCATGACCGCACCGCCGCCCGCTCGGGAGCGCCGGCCCACGCGGCGATCGCGGCTTCGCGGAGCGCGGCGTCCGGAGGGTCGTTTTCCCGGCGAACCCACGCGAGGTGCCCGTCCGGCCGGATGAGCGCTTCGCTGACGTTCTCGGGCCAGGACTGCTCGCCTGCCACGATGATCCGGTTCTTCCAGCCCTCGGCGACTTGCGCTGCGGCCGCCCCGACGTAGCCGAAGGTGCCGCTGTGCACCAGATCCGAGACTCGTCTCCCGCCCGAGCCGAGCGGCCGGTCGGGCAGGCGCGCGCCGACGAGAGGGTCGTCGCCCGGCACCGGATAGGACGTCGCCAGTGCCGACACCAGTCCGGCCAGCCGGGCGTTGACCTCGGGGATCTCGAGCAGCGAGTCCAGCAGCTCGCGCAGCGCCGACACCGGGCGCTGGTAGCCGGGGACCAGGGTCAGTTCCAGCAGCAGTGTCTGGACCTGGGTGTTGTCGGTGACCAGCTGCCCCACCGGGAACCGCTCCGCGTGGTAGGTGTCGAGCAGGCCCGGCGGCGCCCAGCCGTGGATCTCGGCGGCGAGTTTCCAGCCGAGGTTCATCGCGTCCTGCAAACCGGTGTTGAGGCCCTGGCCCGCCGCGGGGAAATGGATGTGCGCCGCGTCGCCCGCGAGGAAAACGCGACCGGAACGGTAGTTCTCCGCCAGCCGTGTCGCGTTTCCGAATCGCGACAGCCAGCGCGGCTCCGCGATCCCGAAGGACGTGCCCGCCAGTTCCACCAGGGTGTCGCGGAACTCTTCGAGCGTCACCGGTTCCGTCGCCGGGACGCGCATGCGCGTCGGGCTGGTGATCACGAACCGGGTCAGGCCTCCGGACAGCGGGACGATCAGCACCTGGCCCCGTCCAGCTGCGGCGATCTCCTCCTGGTCGACGACGGCGAAGTCGCCGAGCATCGCGCTCATCGTGCCGTCCGAGCCCGGGAAGCCGATGCCGGCGGACTCCCGGACCTTGCTCCGGCCGCCGTCGCAGCCGACGAGATAGGCCGCGCGAAGACGGAAGTCCCCGTCGGGCCCGACGCCTGCGACGTCGACCCCGTCACCGTCCTGGGCCAGCGAAACGACCTCGTGCCCGTAGGAGATTTCGACGCCGAGCTCTCGGGCGCGTTCTTCCAGCACCTGCTCCGTGCGGGCCTGTTCCAGGAACAGGGTGTAGCCGTGGCGGGTGTCCAGGACGGAAAAGTCCAGTTGCCGGGACAGGCCGGCGAAATGCCAGCTCGGGACGGTTCGGCCCAGGGAGAGGAACCGGTCGGCCAGTCCGCGCAGTTCGAGGATTTCGATGCTGCGCGGATGCAGCGTGAGCGCGCGGGACTGCTCGTGCCGCGCCTCCTGCCGTTCGAGGATCCGGACCCGCACTCCGGCCAGTGCGAGTTCGGCGCCGAGCAGCAACCCGGTCGGGCCCGCTCCGCTGATCACCACATCGGTGTCCATCGTTGCCTCCTTGAATTTCCGAACGCTGTTCATTTAACCTGCCGCCAGTGTCCTGAGGAAACGCGAAGCTGTCAAACACGCTGCTAGGCTCACCCCGACATGACCGCGTACCAGCCCCGCACCCGAGGACGGCCGCCCGCCGCCGACCGGGCCCACGTCACCGCCGCCGCGCTCCGGCTGCTCGACGAAGAAGGCCTCGACGCGCTCACCATGCGAAAACTGGCCACCGCGGTCGGCGTTCAGGTGGGGACGCTCTACGGCTACTTCCCGACCAAACAGGCTTTGCTGACCGCCATGGCCGAGGCGATGCTGGACGGCTGCCGAGCCGCGGCCGAAGGAATCGCCGAGCCGCGGGAACGGGTTTGGGCACTGGCGAGAAGCCTGCGCACCGCTCTTCTGTCCTATCGCGACGGTGCGCGGGTGTACGCGGGCACACACGCCATCGGACCGAACACCCTGGGCTTCGCCGAAGCCCTCAACGGAGCTTTGCGGGACGCCGGACTCGACGCCGAGGCGGCGATGAAGACGGCGCTGCTGGTTCTGCACTTCGCGACCGGTCATGTCCTCGAGGAACAAGCGGCGTTGCAGTCCGGCCCGGACCTGTCCGCCGACATCGACACCCTGCGCCAGGCGATCGAGGGCGGCGACTACCCGCGTCTGGCCGAGGCACAAGGCCATCTGACCGGAACGGACCTGACCGAGCTTTTCGAGCAGGGCCTGCGGCTGCTCACCGCGGAGCTGCCCTGACGGGCGGGTTCACCGCGCTGCCAACGGTTCCGGCGCGTGGTGGGCCCGGCGGTAGGCCAGCGGCGACATGCCGTCGCGCTCCGGGAGTTCGTCGCCAATGACGACCTCGACGTGCGCCGCTGTGTCCGTCCCCTGCTGCCGCTCACCCGGAGGGCTCGCGCAAGCGGTGCGCATCGCCCGGGCTCATCCCGATGCTTACCTGCGGCATCGGGTCGAGGTCCAGGTCCAGTGCGGAGACGACGAGCGGTGAGCGCGCTCCTGCCGACCATGCTCGTCCGTCGTCCAGCGAAGTGAGCGGGGGTTGCGGCGAACCGGCGGCCCGACCGCACGGTGCTCGCTAAGGTTCGCGCATGGCGGTGCTGGAGATCTCCGATCTGGTGGCCGAATGGGATCCGGCGACCGGCGAGCGCCTCCCGGTTCTCCGGGCCGCGGTCGCGGATCGGCTGCGGGCGGCCGGGGACGAGCGGGCCGCCCGGATCGTGGAGCGGCTCCCGGTCGTCGGCGAGGTGCTGGATCCGGTCGCGGTGGACCGGCTGCTGATCCGGGTCCACACCGAGTTGCAGCGGCTCAACGAGGAAGTCCGCATGGCGCGGCGGTTCGCCGAACTGCTGGTGCCGGTACTCGCCGCGGTCCGGGCGAAGGGGATCTGCCCCCGGGTGGTGGACATCGGCTGCGGGCTGGGGTTCCTGGTGCGCAGCCTGGCCGATTCCGGGGTCCTCGGCCCCGACGTCGAGCTGGTGGGCGTGGATTTCAACAGCGCTCTCGTGGCGGAAGCGAGCAGGCTGGCCGAGGACGAGCGACTGCCTTGCACGTTCGTGTGCGGGGACGCCTTCGCGCTGACCGAGGACGCCACCGTCTACCTGTCCAGCGGGGTGCTGCACCACTTCCCGGCTGACGCTCTGCCGGAGTTCTTTAGCGCCCAAGACCGCGCGGGCGCACAGGCGTTCATCCATTACGACCTTGCCTCGACCCGGTTGGCTCCGTTCGGTGCCTGGCTGTTCCACCGGGCCCGGATGCGGGAGCCGCTGGGGCGGCACGACGGCGTCGCGTCCGCGCGGCGCGCCCACAGCGACACCGTGCTGCTGTCGGCCGCCGCGCGGGCTGCGGGGATGGAGACGTTTCTCTTCGAATCGCCCAGGCACACCAACCCGCTCTGCGCGGCGATGCGGCCGGTCGTCGGCCTTCGTCCGGCGTTGACCGGCGACGTTCTTCGTGCGCTCGGACGCCGGGCGCGCGGTCTGGTCGCGGGAACGCAGGCGTCTGCGAGATGACCGTGATGGTTCCGCTCCTGCTCGGCACGCTCGCGCTCGTCGACGCCGCGTTCGCGGGCTTTCGGGCGGCGACCGGCCGCAACGCCCGGATCCGCAAGCGTTCCTACTATCTGGCGGCCTCCCGCCGGGGCCTCCTCAGCGGTGTCGCGGGCCTCGGGCTGGTGGCGGCGCTGATCGTGGCGGCGCTCGGGGGCTCGGCGGATCCCGGTGCCCGGTACGCCGAACTGGTCAGGGCGGGCACGCGGATGTTGCAAGTGCTGACGCCGTTCGCGGCGGTCGCGGTGGTCTCGCTGCTGGCGTACGGGCTGCTGCCGATGCGGGGGAGCACGTTCGTGATCTTGATCGGTCTCGGGCCGTTCACGCTGGCCAGGCCCGTGGTCGTGGCCGCCGCCGTGCTGTGGTCGGCCGCCGCGTCGAGCGACTGGCTCGTCTGGGCGGTCGCGAGTGCCGCCGCGGGCAGTGTGCTGGCCGTCGAGCCGATCGTCCATCGCCGTTGGTACCGGGCTCCGGCGTGAGAATCAGCCGTGCGTGTCGGTGGCGTGTTCGCCGCGCAAGGGTTCGGAATGGAACGGCCCGCCGTCGCTTTCGCAGGACCAACGCGAGCGCGACGCCCGGTCCGTTGATTTCCGTCGCCGGATTCCTCGTTTGTTGCTCCTTCCTGCTGCTGATTCCTGATTCAGCCGCCGCGAAAAGTGTTGACACGTCCCGGTGAACACGGCTGGCGTGATCGGGTTTTCCGGCGAATAGTCGGCAGCGCGGGTTCTTGCGCGCCGCGTGGTGGAATCGGGATCCTGGGTTCATCACGGCGCAGGGAGGAGATGCGCGATGGCCGACGTGGAGCTGACGCATCGCGAATGCGTCCGGCTGCTCCGGTCGCCCGAACGCGGACGCCGCGGCATCGTCGCGATCGACGGGCTCAAGCCGGTCCCGCGCGCCTGCCTGCTTCTCGACGCGGGCGACGTGCTGATCCCGACCGGGCCGGACAGCGGGCTGGTGCGCGTCGCGGCGCTGCGCCCGGTTTCGCTGGAATTCACCGACCTGGACAAGGACGGGCGGCCGCGGTGGACAGTCCGCGGAATCGGCCTCGCACGGCCGATGACGGGGCTTGACGTGCCGCGTCCGGTGCCGCGCAGCACTGTCCTCGCCGAGATGCCCGACGCGTTCCGCAACGGTGTCCGGGTCGTGGTGGCCCGTTACCGCGGCAACCGGTCCGCGGACGGGTTTGTGATTCCCGCCCCGCGCGCCGGTTCCGGGCCGGAATCACCCGGCGAGAGCTGAGCCGGGCGACACCGTCGCCGGGGAGCGGCGGAAATCGCCCGCGGCGCGCGAATCAATGAACTCCGCTGTGCCCGCTGGTCTTTTTTGGGCGAACGCGTCCGGCGGTGGTCCAGACCGGGTAAGCTGACATTGCCTGAAATCAGGTGTTCATGCCTTTTGTTCACCGCCGGTGCCCGGTCCGCGACCGGGCACGCACCTCGTCCCGCCGGAAGGAACCATGAGAACCCCTGTCAAGACCCTGACGACCGTCGCGGTTTGGTTGATCGCCGTCGGGGCCGTGTTGCTGGGCACGGGATTCGTCATGCTCATCACCCAGCCTCCGCACACCGGCGCCAATATCGGCGCCGGCGGCGCCTTCACTTTCGGTCTGGGCTCCACCGGGACGGGCCTGGTGGTCGGCGTGACAGCGGCGGTGTTCTGGCTGCGGGGCCGCCGCGGCGACCAGCCCGCTGTCGAACTGCTGTCGTGGCAGAAGCATCTCAAGACCTTGACCGTGGCCGCGGTCGGCCTGATCACCGTCAGTGCCGTCGTGCTGAGCGTGGCGACTTTCTTCTTCGCCAACCGGCACGCGGGCAGCAATACTTTCACTCTCTTCGTGGTCGGCCTCAGCATCGCCGCCTTGGCTTTGCTCGCAGGCGCTGCGCCCGCGGTGTACTGGATGTCGTACCGGAGGACCATGGCCCGTCTTTGGCGCAGCCAGGCAGGCAACCCCGGACCCGGCTGATCGCGGTCAGGCGGGGCGCACGGTGCGCAAGGTCCGCTCGACCTCCCAGAACGCGCGCACGGAGGCGATCCTGCCCTCCTCGTCGACCCGGTAGACGAACACGCCCTCGGCTTCGAGCACGTGGCCGTCGTTGCGGCTGCGGACCATGCCGGTGAAGGCGATTTCGTCTCCGCAGGCGAAAGAGTCGTCGAACAGGAAATCGATCGACTCGTTGGGCGCGATCGCCTGGTCCCAGAACGCCGAAATCGCGTCCCGGCCCCGGTGTCCTTTCCCCTCCACGTCGAATTGCGAAGGGCCGACCGGGTCTTCCACGAGGGCGTCCGCGGCGAACAGGGCCAGCCAGGCCTCCTTGTCCCGCCTGCGGACGGCGTCGTGCAAAGCCTGGCTGGCGATGCGCGCGGGGTGGGGTGCGGCAGTCATCGAACCTCCTGTTGCGGGGTGTTTCCCGTCGTTAGCCTTGAGTCATGGTGTTCGACTCCACGCAGCTGGATCTCCAGCCGTACGCCGGTTTCGAAATGGACCGTTACGTCCGGCGGACGTATTGCAGCTGGGAGGACGCCGGCTGGCAGTCCCTGCTCGTGCAGCGCTTCGAGCACGTTCCCGTCGCCGACGAAATGGAATTGCCCGCCGCGGCGGATCTGCACCTGGTGCTGCCGGTCGGCGGACGCGCCGTGCTGGAAACGCGCCGGGACGGCGGGTGGGAACGCACGCCGTGGACGCCGGGACGCGTCGAGCTGATGCCCCCGGACCAGCCGGCCCTGCGCCGTTACCGGGCGGACGGGGTGCTGAACAGCGTGCAGGTCCACATCCCGCGGGCCACCGTCGATTCGACGGCCGCGCGGCTCGGCGGCGCCACCGTGGACTTCGAGGCCGTCGCCGCGTCGCTGACAGCGGGGGATCCGCTGGTCGAGGAGATCATCCGAGCCGTCGGCGGCGCGAGCGAGGCCGACGACCTGTACGCCGAGTCCGCGGCGGCGTTCCTGACGATGCAGCTGCTCACCCGCCACGGCAAGCTGTCCGCCGGGCCGGCGCCGGCGCGGGAGAACCCGCGGGTCCGGGCGGTGGTCGCGGCGATGCGCGAGCGGCTCGCCGAACCGCTCACCCTCGCCGACCTCGCCGGCGAGGTGCACCTGAGCGTCTATCACCTGGTCCGGGTCTTCAAAGAGGCGACCGGGGCGACGCCGTACCGGTATCTGACCCGGTTGCGGATCGACGAGGCGAAACGGCTGCTGCGCGACACCGATCTGACGGTCTCCCAGATCTCGGGGCGGTGCGGATTCGCCAGCCCGGCCGCGCTGTCGACCGCCTTCCTGCGGCACACCGGGACGCGTCCCTCGGCGTACCGCGATTCTTGACGGCGACAGCGCGGCTTCGAACACGGCGGCGGTTCAGGCCACGATCCGCGGCTTGCGCGAGTGCCGGAACGCGTCCCTGATTTCGGAAACCAGCAGGTCCGGCTGCTCCAGACCGGGGAAGTGGCCGCCGCGGTCCAGTTCGTTCCAGGAACGCAGGTCGAGGTAGCGGCGCTCGGCCCAGTGGCGGGCGGCGGGCCAGGGATCGGCCGGGAACACCGAGCAGGCGGTCGGAACGGTGACCGGTTGCGCGTTCTCCTCCTCCGCGCTGCGCGCCACCCAGCGCATCGCCTCCCAGTACCACCGGGAAGAGGAGGCTCCGGTGCCGGTCAGCCAGTACAGGGCGATGTTGTCGATCTGCTGCGCGATGCTCACGCCGCCGCCGGCCTCGGGCCGGGTGTCGGAGTAGGCGGCGAATTTCTCGCCCAGCCACGCGGCCAGCCCGGCGGGGGAGTCGAGCAGCGAGTAGCCCAGGGTCTGCGGGCGCGTGCTCATCTGCACGCCGAAGCCGTAGCCGTCGGTCAGGTGCAGGGTGCGCCGGTCGAGGATGCGTTGTTCGGCGGGGCTGGGCGCGAGCAGGTCGTCGGGCGTCGGCGAGGCGATCGGCATCGTCAGGTGCAGGCCCGCGACGCGCTCGGGAACGAGGCGCGCGAGTTCGGTGCTCACGAACGCGCCCCAGTCCCCGCCGTGCGCGCCGAAACGCGGATAGCCGAGCACGGTCATCAGCTCCGCCCACGCCCGTGCGGTGCGCCCGGGGTTCCAGCCCAGCTCGCGGGGCCGGTCGCTGAACCCGAACCCGGGCAGCGCCGGGATCACCAGGTGGAAGGCGTCGTGCGCGGAACCGCCGTGCGCGACCGGATCGCTCAGCGGCCCGATGACGTCCTCGAATTCGAGGATCGAACCGGGCCAGCCGTGCGTCAGCAGCAGCGGCAGCGCGTCCGGCTCGGGGGAGCGCACGTGCCAGAACGCGATGCCCAGGCCGTCGATCACGACGCGGTAGTGGGGGATGGCGTTCCACTGCGCTTGCCGCGCGGGCCAATCGTGCTCGCGCCAGGCCGTCAGCAGCGACGTCAGCCGCTCCAGCTGAAGCCCTTGGGACGCGTCCGGCACGGTCTCGGGTTCGGGAAGCCGGACCTGGGCGAGCCGGTTCCGCAGATCGGCGAGGTCGGCGTCGTCGACGCGGATGGCGTAGGGCTCGGGGCTGGGCAGCGGGTCGCCCGCAGGAATGTCAACCACGAACTGGACGGTATGGCCGGGCGGATCGTGCCTCAATGCTTGAGATTGCCGGGTGCGAGTCAATTATTGCGGTGTCGCGGGCCCGGGGGCGCCCGGCCGTATGCTCGGTCCCGTGGACACGGGCGAGTACCGGGCCGCGGTGACCGGGATCCTCGGCTCCGCCGCGCAAGAGACCTTCGCCAGGCTCGAACGGTTCTGGGCCGCGGCGCGCGCGGCCGAGGCCGAGGGCATCGTGGTCGACGTCTTCGTCGATCAGGACGGCGAGGGCCCGTTCGACGTCTGGGCCCGGTTCGCCGGCCGCGACGCGTTCGCGCTCGACCGCCGGTTCGACGACGATCGGCAGCTCTTCGGCGTGGTCTGGGGAGAAGCCGGCTGGGAGCCCGAGGTTCCGCCGCGTCCGCGCGGGTGGACGCGCGACGAGCTCGAAGCGGTGCTCGTCGAGGTGGTGGCGGAGTGGATCTCGCCGCTGATCCCCGCTGGGGCTCCCGAGGGGTTCTGGCGGATCGGGTCCCCGGACGGAACTTTCGCGTGAGCGCGTCACCGAGCCGACCGGGCTGCGCGGGCCGCGGGTGCTTGCCAAACGCACGGTGCGCACCCGCCAGCCCGAGGCGGCGCACGCGAAGGTACGCGCGTTCCTCGACGCCTGCACCGAGCCCTTCGGCGCGCCGGTGCTGACCTTCCAGCTGTGGGCGGGCGGACCCGACGAGCGCACCGGGAATGGGACGTCCGCGAGGACCAGGTGAGCGACCTCATCGGCGCGTTTGACAGTGGCGTCCCGGAAGACGTCACGCGCTACGGCAAGTCTCTCGCCTGCCTGGTGCAGAACATCCCGGTGCGTCTCGTCGACGCGGGCACCGGCGAACCGTGCGCCGGAGTGTCCGAAGAGGACACTGGCCGGTTTGTGGTGGACGGATACGGCCGGACGCTCGGCGCGTCCGGGGTGCGGGCGACGATGGACGCCTGGCCGGAGTGAGGGCGAGTATCGGCCGGCGAAGATTTCTTCGCCGGTTGCCGGGCGCTGAGCTTCGTTGTGCCGTCCTGATCCTTCGTGAAACGTCGGCCGCCGAAGCTTTGTCCGGTACTGGACAATTGCGCCGCACCGCGGAAGATCTCGGAACCGTTGTTCCGCCACGTCTTCCGGGCCGGGTGGTGTTCCGAGGCGCCGACGCAGGAGGAACTCGCCGGTGGCGGCCGGGCTCTGGCACCTGAAGGAAAGCTCTTCCCGGCGAAACAGAGGATATTCACGGGGGCTGCGAAAATGGCTAAACCCCAAGAAGTTAATTGCTCGGCAGGGTCGCTGGAAAAGGGATGCGAGCGGCGATCGGGAATCGGCTCTCGGCGCGGAAGCGGTGCAGATTAGCTGACCTGTTTGTCGAAACGCCAGCCCAGTGCGCCGCCCTTGTGTGTTCGACCGGCTTGACAGGCTGCGATATCGTGCGCGGCAGGCTGCCGCCCCGTCCGGAGAGCGCTGCAGTCTCCCGCAATGCCGTGTCCCGTGGGCATAACAGCGGTTTCGCGTGCGGCGCGACACTGTCCGGTCCGGCCGTCTTCCTGCACCGATACAGGTGTTCAAACGCTCCGTGAACCGCCCGATCGGACCAGTCATTTGTCCCTGGTTGCGGTGAAGAGTTTCCCGTTGCTAGGGTCATCTTGTTGGTTAACGTCGAAATGTTCGGAAAACTGGGGTCGTTTCCGAACACCCTTTCGGTCTTTGCCGACCGCAATTGCGGGGCAGGCCCGGGTGTCCGTCAGATCCTTGTTCTTCCTGCCGTCCTGTCCGAATATCCAGGGAGCGCTGATGGTGCAGCCGGGTCGTCCTCCAGTGGACGGGATTCAGGGCGAGTCCGGCGCGTGCGCGGACTGGGCGCGGGCCCAGCTGGAGGGCTGCCCGGTCGAACTGGTCGCGGTCGCGGCCCTCTCGGCGGCGGGATGGGTGCGCGGCGGGGGCGGGGACGACGCCCACGTCGGCCTGCTCGCGGAAGCGGAGGCGGACTTGCCGCCGATCGTCGTGCACGCCCCGACGATGCGTGTCATCGACGGGGTGCACCGGGTGCGCGCCGCGGTCGCCCGGGGGCGTTCGTGCATCGCAGCGGTGCTGTATCCGGGCAGTGCGCAGGACGCTTTCGTGTTGTCGGTGTGGCTGAACCGGGTGCACGGGCTGCCGCTGGACCGCGGCGACCGGCGCGCGGCGGCGGAACGGATTCTCGTTTCGCACGCGCACTGGTCGGACCGCCGGATCGCGGCCGCGGTCGGGCTCGCCGCGGGCACCGTGGCGGCACTGCGTTCGTGTTCGACTGGCCAGAATGATCAGTTGGACAGACGGGTCGGCCGGGACGGCCGCAGCCGTCCGGCGAACGCGGCGGCCGGCCGCCGCCTGGCGGGGAAACTGCTGGCGGAGGAGCCGGGCGCGTCGCTGCGCTCGGTGGCCCGCCGGGCCGGGTTGTCCCCGGCCACGGTGCAGGACGTGCGGCGGCGGCTGCAAGCCGGGGACGATCCGGTGCCCGCGCAGCGGCGCGGGTCGCCGCCGGCGCCGCCGCGCCGAGGGCAGTCCTGGGCGGTCTCGGCCGCGGAGCTGCGCCGGGCGCTGGACCAGCTGAAACGGGACCCCGCGCTGCGGCTGAGCGAATCCGGCCGGGCGCTGCTGCGGTGGCTGGACCGGCACGCCGCGGGCATCGCCGAATGGGGCCAGCTCGTGCAGGCGGTGCCCAGCCACTGCCGTGCGCTGGTGGCCGAGTTCGCCAGGGTCTACGCGGCCGCCTGGGCGGATCTGGCCGGTTCGCTGGAGGACAGCGGTGCGGCCGGACTCGAGACCGCCCAGGACTAGAGGAGAAACGTGATGCTGCACCTGATCCCGCTGACCGGAGCCACGGCGGCGGAACTCGAGGACCGCACGGCCGCGCTGGCCGCCGAGCTGGCGACCGCGGCCGGCGGGCTCGCCGAAGTCGCCAAGGCGGCACCGCTGGACCCGGCGCACCGCCACCGGCGCTGCGTGCTCGCCTACGACACCGCGCACGCGCTGGCGACCGTCCGGGACCGGGACACCCGCTGGCTGCTGACCAGGTCCCCGGCCGACGGCGAACCCGCGGCCGCGGCGCCGTCGGTGGCGGTGCTGTTCGCCGGGTTCGGCAAGCTGTCGGTGGTGCGCGGGTCGGATCTGTACGACCGGCTCGGCCGGTTCCGCGCGGTGGCCGACCGGCTCAGCGACCTGCTCGTGGCCGAGTTCGGCGTGGACCCGAGGCAGGCGATGTTCGCGCCCGCGGACGATCCCCGGTCGGCGGAGTACGAGGAACAGTTGCGCCGCAACACGATCGGGCATCCGGCGCTGTTCGTGCTGGAGTACGCGCTGCTGCGGGTGTGGCAGGACTGGGGCGTCGAACCGGCGACGATGCTGTCGCACAGTCTCGGCGAGTACGTCGCCGCCACGGTCGCGGGGGTGCTGGCCGCCGAGGACGCGCTGCGGCTGATCGTGCGCCGCGCGCAGATGGTCGACGAGCTGCCGCAGGGCCGGATGCTCGCGGTCTCGTTGTCCAGGGAAGAGCTGGAACCCTATCTGCGCGAAGGGCTTTGGCTGGCCGCGACGAACGGGCCGGACGTGAGCATCGCCGCCGGCGGCACCGCCGACACCGAGGAACTGCGCGCCCGGCTGACCGCCGACGGCATCCGCTGCGGCCTGCTCGACACCACCCACGCCTTCCACACGCCGAAGCTGGAGCCGGTCCGCCCGCGGCTGGTCGAACTGGCCGCGTCGATGACCCGGAAACCGCCGCGGCTGCGGTACGTGTCGTGCCTGACCGGCACCCGGCTGAACCCGCGCCAGGCCACCGATCCCGAACACTGGGGACGGCACATGTGCTCGCCGGTGCTGTTCAACGAGGGGCTGCGCGCGCTGTGGCGCCGTCCGCCCGGGGCGGTGCTGGAGATCGGGCCCGAGCAGACGGCGCTGAACATGGCCACCCGTTTTCTTTCGTCGACCGGTGCCGAACCGGCTCCGGTGGTGGCCTCGCTGGCGCCGTCGCCGTACTGGGAGTCCGACACCGACAGCCTGCTGGCGGCCGCCGCCCGCCTGTGGCTGGAAGGCGTGCCGGTGAACTGGGAGGCGATCCGGTCCGACCGGGCCGCGGCGGAGAACTGAGAACCGGACTTCTGGACAGGAGCGCACGGCATGGCCGGAACGACCCGCAATCCCTGGACGCTCACCCCGCAGCCGCGGCCCGGAGCCGCACTGCGGCTGATCTGCCTTCCGCACGCGGGCGGCGGCGCGGCGGCGTACCGGGACTGGCCGGGATGCTTCAGCAGCGACGTCGAGGTCACCCTGGTGCAGCTGCCCGGCCGCGAAAACCGGATGTTCGAGCCCGCGCATTCGCGAATGGACACCCTGGTCCCGGCACTGGCCGAGCACCTCGGCCCGCTCACCGAGGGCCGGTACGCGCTGTTCGGGCACAGCATGGGCGCGCTGGTGGCGTTCGAGCTGAGCCGGCATCTCGGCGCGGACCGGCGGCCGGAGGTGCTGATCGTGTCCGGGCACCACGCCCCGCACCTGGAGCGCACCGGGCCGCACCGGCACGCGCTGCCGGACACCGAACTCGTCGCCGCGCTGCACGAGCTGGGCGGGCTGTCGCCGGAGGTGCTCGACAATCCCGAGTACCTGGACCTGGTGCTGCCGACGGTTCGCGCCGATCTGGCGGTGGTGGAGGAGTACGTGTGGCCGGGCGGGGAACCGCTGGCGCACGATCTCGTCGCGCTGGGCGGGGCCGAGGACCGGATGGTGCCGCCGGCGGATCTGCGGGCGTGGGAGCGGCATACGACGGCGCGGTTTCACCATCGGGTTTTTCCTGGCGGGCATTTCTATCTGCAGGATCAGCTTGTCGACGTGATCGACGAGGTGCGCCGGGCGCTGGTTTCGGGGGAGCGGAGTGGGGCGCGGTAGGGCTGTGCTGCTGGCAGGTCTGCGGGGCGGGTGCGAGATGCGGCGGCGCGGTTTTACCGCCGGAGAGGTGTGCCGCGCGCTCGCCTCGGGGATCGGCGCGGCGCGCGGTAGGACTGTGTAGTTAGTCCTGTCGGCGGGCCTGCGGGCGTGGGAAGACTACACAGCGGCGCGTTTTACGACCGGAGAGGTGTGCCGCGCGCTCGCCTCGGGAGCGCGGTAGGCCCGGGTAGTTAGTCTTGTCGGCGGGCGCGCGGCGCGGCGGCGAGGAAAGACTCTTGGGTGTTGAATACACCAGGGGCGCTGACGCCGAGAGGGGAGGGGTTGATCGCGGTTCGCGCCGAAGGGGGAAAA
>NZ_JBSHAM010000014.1:16545-150706 GCF_053611505.1 Amycolatopsis sp. NPDC054798
TCTTGCCTGGTGCGGTGCCGCGCGGGAACGTCACCGCGCGGCACCGCGGTCAGCGCTCTTCCAGCGAACGGGCCAGCTCGCCCGCGGTTTCGGCGAGCAGGAGGTCGGCGAGCGCGATCGGGAGCCCGGTCGCCCGCCGCAGTTCGGCGGCGACCCGGTTCATCCGCAGCGAATCGCCGCCGAGTTCGAAGAAGTTGTCGTCCATGCCGACCGTCTCCACGCCGAGCACCGCTTGCCAGGTCTCGGCGACCAGTTTCTCGGCCGGGGTGGCCGGGGCGGGGCCGGACTCGGCCGCCGGTTCGCCGGGCACCGGCAGCGCGGCGGCGTCGACCTTTCCGTTGGGGGACAACGGCAACGCCGGCAGCTGGAGCAGCGACGACGGCACCAGGTAGGCGGGCGCCCGCTCGGCCAGCCACGCGCGAAGGGCCGTCAGGTCGACCTCGCCGCGCTCGGGCACCACGTACGCGAGCAGCCGGGAGCCGCCCGCCTCGTCCGGCACGCCGAGCGCGGCGGCGGCTCGCACATCGGGGTGTTCGCCGAGGAGGGCTTCCAGTTCCCCGGGTTCCACCCGGAAGCCGCGGACCTTCACCTGCCGGTCGGCCCGGCCGCAGAACTCCAGCACACCGTCCGGCAGCCGCCGCACCAGGTCGCCGGTGCGGTAGCGGCGCGTGCCGTCCGGGCCGGCGACGAAGCGGGCGGCCGTCGCGCCGGGCCGGGCGTGGTAGCCGCGGGCCAGATTCACCCCGCTGACGTAGAGCTGCCCGATCTCGCCGTCCGGCACCGCGGCGAGCTGGTCGTCCAGCACGTGCGCGGTGATCCCGGCCAGCGGCCGCCCGATCGGCATCGTGGTCCGGCCGTCCGCGGCCAGCTCGCCGAGGCCGGGCTGAAGGGTGGCGAAGGTGGTGCATTCGGTCGGGCCGTAGCCGTTGACCAGCCGCGTTCCCGGCGCGAGGGCGGCGGCCTGGCGGACGACGTCGGCGCGCACGGTGTCCCCGCCGGCGAACAGCAGGCGCAGCCCGGCGGGCAGGCGCTTTTCGGCGGTCACCAGCTCGTGGAAGAGCCCGGCGGTGAGCCAGGCGACGCTGACCTGTTCCTGCTCCAGGAAATCGAGCAGGTCGGCGGTGCCCAGCGCGCCGGGCGGTGCGATGGCGAGGGTGCCGCCGCGGGCGAGAGTGCCCCAGATTTCGAAGGTGGAGGCGTCGAAGGCCAGCGGCGCGTACTGCAGGACCCGGTCTCCCGGCTTGATGCCGAGCCTCGGCTCGGTCACCAGGTTCGCCACGGCCTGGTGGGTGGCCAGCACGCCCTTGGGGACGCCGGTGGAACCTGAGGTGTAGACCAGGTACGCGGCACCGCCCGGCAGCGGAGTCTCGGGCGTCGCGTAGTCCACTGTGGAGTCGAGGTCGGCGGTGCCGGTGAGCACGAGCTGCGCCCCGGAGTCGGCGATGACCCGGTCTCGGTGCGCGGCCGGGTGGCTGGGGTCCAGCGGTACGTAGAAGCCGCCGCATTTCAGCACCGCGAGCATCAGCACCACGGCTTCGGCGCTGCGCGGCATTTGGAGCGCGACCGGGGTCTCGCGGCGCACGCCCCGGGCGGCCAGCGCGCCGGCCAGTTCGTCGGAGCGGGCCTTCAGTGCGGCGTAGGTGAGTGTGCCGCCGGGGTGGCGCAGGGCGATCGCGTCGGGCGCGACCGCGGCCTGTCGGTCGACGAGTTCGGGCACGGTGCCGGTCATCGGGCCACCTCCGGTTCGGCCGCCGGGCGAAGGGTTTCGCCGACGAGCTGGCTGAGGAAACGCAACTGGGCGTGGTCGGCCACGGCGCCGTACACCGTGCCGACCCGGCTGCTCGCGCCGGTCGCGACGGCGGGCAGCACGCGGGGCAGGTCGGCGAGGTCGACCTTGCTCACCCCGGGAAGGGCGCGGACGGCGTCCGTGCCGCCGATCCGCCGCACGACCCGGGTTCCGTCCGGGGCCAGCACGAAATGCTGGAAGGACACGCGGTCCCAGCTCGGCCGGTCCGGGACGGTCCCGGAGCCGAGCGCGGTCCGCAGAGCGAGCCGGACCAGGTCCGGGCCCCCGGCGCGGCGGATCAGATCGGCCACGTGCCCGCCGAGCCGTCCGTTGACCTCGATCAGCCGCGGCCCGGCGGCGGTGAGCTTGATTTCGGTGTGCGTCAGGCCGTGCCGGACGCCGAGCGCGGCGAGCGCGCGCCGGGTCAGGTCCTCGGTTTCGGCGCGCAGGTCCGCGGGCAGGTCCGCCGGGACGAACATGCCGGTCTCGCGGAATCCCGTGGCGAGCGGGAACTTTCCGGTGACCGCGAGCGGCGTCGTGACGCCGCCGGAGGTCAGCGACTCCACGCTCACGTAGTCGCCCCACGCGCCGAGCGGTTCGCCGTGGAGGAATTCCTCCAGCACCAACCGGTCTTCGGGACCGGCGAGCAGGCGCGCGGCCAGTTCCCTTCCTTCCTCGGGAGAGCTGACCAGATAGGTGTTCCGGCTGGAGCCGCCGACCGAGGGCTTGAGCACCGCGGGCAGGCCGACGGCGGTCAGCGCGGTGTCGAAGCCTTCCGGGGTGTCGACGCGGGCGATGCGGGTGGCGTCCACCCCGGCCTTCGCGAAGGCGGCCCGCTGGGCGGCCTTGTCGGTCAGGCGTTCCGCGGTTTCCCGGTCCTGGTAAGGAAGTCCGAGCGCCTCGGCCAGTTCGGCGGTGCGCCGGAGCTGGTACTCGGCGAAGGTGACGATCCCGGCCGCGCCCCGGCGGCGCAGTTCCGCGGCGGTGCGCCGGACGTCCCAGCCGGTGGTGTCGAGGGTTTCGCCGAGGTCCGCGAGCAGGCCGGACACCTCGGCCGGATGCTCGTCGGCCCGGTCGTAGACGAAGAGCGGGGAGCACAGCCCCCGCGCGGCCCGCAGCACGTCGGCGGGCCCGGCCGAACCGAGGTCGTAGACGACCGCGACCTTCGGCGGTGCGGACATGGTTCGCTCCCGGTGCGCTTTTCCAAGGGGATTTGCGCGGCCGACTCTATCGGCGGCCCCGGTTCTTGTCAGGACCGGCGAAACGCGGGAAATGGCCGGAAAACGAACACGATTGCCTGATCGCCGGACGCGGTGCGATGGTCTTTTCCATGGCCGATGCGTTGATGCGGAGATTGGTTCCGGACGAGCTGTGGGAATTGGTGGAACCGTTGTTGCCGAAAGCCCCGAAGCGCCCGCAGGGCGGCGGCCGGGCCAGGGCCGAGTCGCGCCGGGTGTTCGCCGCGGTGGCGCTCGTGCTCAGCGGCCAGACCTCGTGGCGGTCGGTGCCGCCCGCGTTCGGCGTGGCCGTGCCGACCGCGCACCGCTGGTTCGCGCGGTGGACCGAGGCCGGGGTCTGGGAACGGCTGATGCTCGCCGCCGAGGGCCGGGATCTCGACCCTGAGCTGCGGGAATGGCTGACCGTGCTGGTCGAGTCCGCGGTGGCCAGGGCCGGGGCGGCCGACCAGCGGAGCATGTCCGCGATGGCCGCGGGAGCGCCGGCCGAGGTGCCGGTGCAGCTGCCGCGCGGGGATGTCCAAATGAGACAGCGCGGGCCGGGGCCGGTCCGCGTCGCGGTCTGAGCCGACCTGCGGAAAGGCCGGGCAAGCAATAGCGGCAATGCTGTCTTGGATCGCTTCGGGCGGTGTTCAAGGCGGCTTGCCCCGGCGCTTTCCGGTGGTAGTGTCGAGGCCGTCCGGTGATCGTCGGAAACTGATTGCCGACATTTGTTTCCGCACTGGCGCGGCCGCTTCTTCCCGTTTGTCGGCGCGCAATTGCAGGGTCGGTTTGTTCCCATGCTTGCGGCACTAATACCTCGGAGGTTGCTGGCGTGTGCGGCGGTCGGATGGAGCTTGCCGAGCCGGAGCTGGGCGGCGTGCCGCGCTTCGACATCGCGCGGGCGCGGGCGGAGACCACCGGCTGTGCCGGGGTGATCCATCTGAACAACGCGGGTTCGGCGCTGATGCCGGGCCCGGTGCTGGACCGGGTGGTCGGGCATCTGGAACTGGAGGCGCGGATCGGCGGGTACGAGGCCGCCGAACTGGCCGAGCCCGCGGTGCTCGGGGTCTACGAATCGGCGGGAGCCCTGCTCGGCTGCCTGCCGTCGGAGGTCGCGCTCACCGAGAACGCTTCGCGCGCCTGGCAGGCGGCGGTGCAGGCGGTCCCGCTGTCGGCCGGGGATCGGATCGTGGTCGGCGCGGCGGAATACGTGAGCAATCACCTTGCGCTGCAGGCGGTCCGCGAGGCCACCGGGGCCGCGGTCACCGTGGTCCCGGACGACGAGCACGGCCGGTTCGACGTCGAGTTCTTCCGCGAGGTGCTCGACGAGCGCACGAAACTGGTCGCGCTGACCCACGTCCCGGTCTACGGCGGGCCGGTGAACCCGGTGCGCGAGGTCGGCGGACTGCTGCGCGACACCCCTGCGTTCTATCTGGTCGACGCCTGCCAGACGGCCGGGCAGCTGCGGCTGGACGTGGCCGGCATCGGCTGCGACCTGCTTACCGCGGCGGGCCGCAAGTACCTGCGCGGCCCGCGCGGCACCGGGCTGCTCTACGTGAACTCGGCGAGGATGCCCGAACTGCGCGGCGCCTGCCTGGACACGCGCGGCCTGCGCTGGTCGGGCAACGGCGAGGTCAGCGCCCGTCAGGACGCGAGGCTGTTCGAGAGCTGGGAGGCCAGCTTCGCGATCCGCCTGGGGCTCGGCGCGGCCATCGACTACGCGCTGGACTGGGGCCTCGACGCGATCTGGGAACGGATCCAGCTGTTGTCGGCGCGGCTCACCGAACGGCTGGGCTACGTGCCGGGCGTGCTGCTGCCCGACGCCGCCGCCGTGGCGCCGAGCGGGCTGGTCCGGTTCCGGCTGCCGGGAGCCGATCCGCACCGCGTCCGCCGGGAGCTGCGCCGCCGCGGCGTGAACGTCTCGGTCTCCGAACGCGAACTGGCTCCGCTGGATCCCGCGCAGCGCCAGGAAACCGCGCAGCTGCGCGCCTCGGTCCATTACTACAACACCGAAGACGAGATCGACCGCTTCGGCGACGCACTCGAACTGCTGCTCAAGAAGGACGCCTGAGAACAGGGGAAGACTCGATGGAGCAAGGAACCGGGCTGGAGATCGCCGTGGTCGGCCTCGGCGGCAGGTTTCCCCAGGCGCCGGACGTCGCACAGTTCTGGTCCCTGCTGTGCGCCGGAGCCGAGGGCATCCGCGAACTGACCGGCGACGAGCTGCGCGAGTCCGGTGTGGACAGTGCGGAAGCCGCCGCGCCCGGGTACGTGCGCGCGGCCGCGGCGGTCGACGGGGAGGACCGGTTCGACGCCGGCTACTTCGGCTGCACCCCGCGCGAAGCGGCGCTGCTCGACCCGCAGCAGCGGCTGTTCCTGGAATGCGCCGCCGAAGCGCTGCAGTCGGCCGGGCACGACCCGGAGCAGGAACCGGGCGCGATCGGGGTGTTCGCCTCGGTCAGCGTCAACGAGTACGGCCTGCGCAACGTCTACCCGCACCGCGGCCTCGACGAGGTGGTCGGCTACCTGCAGAAGCTGCTGGCCAACGACAAGGACTTCATCGCCAGCCGCACCGCGTACAAGCTCGGCCTGCGCGGGCCGGCGGTGACCGTGCAGACCGCGTGCTCCAGTTCGCTGGTCGCGATCCATTTGGCCTGCCAGTCGCTGCTGGCCGGGGAGAGCGATCTGGTGCTGGCCGGGGGCGCCACGGTGCGGGTGCCGCAGCGGATCGGGTACCACGGCGGGGAGAACGGCATCGCCTCGCCGGACGGGCACTGCCGCCCGTTCGACAAGCTCGCGGCGGGCACGGTCCCGGGCAACGGCGCGGGCGTGGTGGTGCTGCGCCGGCTGCAGGACGCGCTCGACGACGGCGATCCGATCCGCGCGGTGATCCGCGGTTCGGCGATCAACAACGACGGCGCGGCGAAAATCGGCTACACCGCGCCGAGCGTGACCGGGCAGGCCGAGGTGATCCGTGCCGCGCTGGCCGCCGCCGAGGTGCACCCGGACACCGTCGGCATGGTGGAGGCGCACGGCACGGCGACCCCGCTGGGCGATCCGATCGAGGTCGCCGCGCTGACCCAGGCCTACCGTTCGGCGGGCGCGTCCGGCGCCGGGTACTGCGCGCTGGGCTCGCTCAAGGGCAACGTCGGCCACCTCGATTCCGCGGCGGGCGTGGCCGGGGTGATCAAGGCGGTGCTGGCGGTCGAGAACGGCCTGATCCCGCCGAGCCCGCATTTCACCGAGCCGAATCCGGAGATCGGCTTCGCCGGCAGCCCGTTCTACGTCAGCACCGGCCTGCACGAGTTCGGCGGCGACGGCCCGCGCCGGGCCGCGGTCAGCTCGTTCGGCATCGGCGGCACGAACGCGCATCTGCTGCTGGAGCAGCCGCCCGCGAAGGCGGCGCACAAGCGGGTGCGCGCGGCCGAGACGATCGTTGTCTCGGCGCGGTCGGCCGCCGCGCTGGAGCGGTCCGCCGAGCGGCTCGCCGACCATTTGGCCGCGCACCGGGAAACGAACCTGGCCGATGTCGCGCACACGCTGCAGACCGGCCGGACGGCAATGGCGCACCGGCGGGCGTTCAGCGCGCACGACGTCGATGAGGCGGTACGCGCGCTGCGGGATCCCGAGGCGGGCACCACGGCCGAGGCCGGAGACGGCACGGCGACGGTGGCGCTGCTGTTCCCAGGCCAGGGCAGCCAGTACGCGGGGATGGGCAGCGGACTGCACGCTGAGGAGCCCGCGTTCCGCGAAGCGCTGGACGAGTGCGCGAGCCTGCTGGACTTCGATCTGCGCGCACTGCTGTTCACCACCGGCGAAGAAGCGTCGGAACGCTTGGCGCGCACGGAATTCACTCAGCCCGCGTTGTTCGCCGTGCAGTACGCGGTGGCGCGGTTGTGGGAGTCGCGGGGCGTGCGGCCCGCTGCGATGCTCGGGCACAGCATCGGCGAGTTCGTCGCCGCGCACTTGGCCGCGGTGTTCAGCCTCGAAGACGCGCTTCGGCTGGTCGTCCGGCGCGGCGAGCTGGTGCAGCGGATGCCCGGCGGAGCGATGCTGGCGACGCGGCTTCCTGCCGCTGAACTGGCCGGCCTGCTGGACGGGGACCTGGCGCTGGCGGCGGACAACGGCCCGGCCGATTCGGTCGCTTCCGGTCCGGCGGCAGCCGTCGAGGCCCTGCGGGACCGGCTGGCCGAACGAGGAGTGCGCACCCGGTTTTTGCGCACCGCGCACGCTTTCCACTCCTCGCTGGTGGACCCGGTGCTCGATGAGTTCCGCGCGGCCTTCGACGGCGTCGCGCTGCACGCGCCGCGAATTCCGTACGTCACCAACGTGACCGGCACCTGGGTCCGGCCGGAGGAAGCGACCGACCCCGCGCACTGGTGCCGGCACCTGCGAGGGACGGTCCGTTTCGCCGAAGGCGTCCGCACCTTGAGCGAGGACGTCGGCGGTGTGCTGCTCGAAGCCGGGCCGCGGCGGACGCTCAGTGCGCTGGCCGCCGCGCAGACGGGTGCCGAGGGCGTGGTCCCCACGCTGCCCGCCGCCGACCCGGCCACCGAAGGCGCGCAACTCGCCGAGGCCACCGGCGCGGTGTGGGCCGGAGGAGTGCCGGTCGACTGGGCCGGGCTTCGCGGGGTGGAACGCCGGTCCCGGGTCGAGCTGCCGACCTATCCGTTCGAGCGGCGGCGGTACTGGATCGACCCGCCCGCCGACGACGGCGCGCGAGCGGCCGGTCCTCAGGTCCGGACCTGGGAATCGGGTGCCGCGCCCGCCGAGGGCGGCCCGTTCCTGCTGGTCGCCGGGCCGGACAGCCCGCTGGCCGCCGAACTCGGAAACGCCGCGGTGGCAACGAATCCGGACGACGTCGAGGCCGCCGCGCGGGAGCACGGCCCCCTGCGACTGGTGACCTCGGCCGACCCGGAGCGCTACGAGCAGCTGGTCGCGGACGGGCTGCTCACCGGCATCACGGTGCTCACCGAGGGTGGGCTGTCGGTGGAAAGTGCCGATCGCGCGAAGGAATTCGCGGTCACGCTGGCTGCCGTCGGAGCGCACCGGGTGGTGGACGTCGATCGGCTTCCTGCCGGTCGCCGCCGGAGGTCTGCGGCGGCGCGCTCGGTGATCGCCGACGCGTCGGCCGCCGAGGGGCCGCAGGTGGTGGCGTATCGCGGCGAACGGCGTTACGTGCCGGGGCTACGGCCAGTGGAAAGCAGCGGAACGGGCTGGCTGCGCGCGGGGACCACCTTCGCTGTCGCAGGCGTCCGCGGGCCGCTCGCTGACGTGCTCGCCGACGTCACGGTTCGCCCTGCCGCCGAGCTGGCTTCCGCGGACGGCGTGTTGTTCGAGGGCACCGCAGACGGGGACGTCGAGCGGATCGGGCGCGAACTGCTTGAGACCGCCGCCCGGCTGGAGGCGGAATCCGTGGTGCTGGTGCTGCCGGGCACCACCGGCGAAGAGCGGGTTTTCGCGCGCCGTCTGGGCATGTTCGCCGAAGAAGCCGACGTGGACTGGGTCGTGCTGGAATGGGACGGCGAGCCTCGCCCGGCCGAATGGGCTGCCGCGCTGGCCGCCACCCGCGCGACGACGCTGAGCGCGTCCGCCCCCGCGGTGGCGTGGGTCGACACCGGGGACGTCGAAGACGTTCCGGTGGAGAAACCGCAGCGCACCGCCACCGAGGAGCAGGTCGCCGGGCTGATGGCGAATCTGCTCGGCGTGCCGGATGTCGGGCTGCGCAAGGATTTCTTCGCTCTCGGCGGGCATTCGCTGCTCGCCACCCAGCTGGCCGCCCAGCTCACCGACCGCTTCGGCGTCGAACTTTCGGTGCGGGAGCTGCTCGCCGAACCGACCGTGGCGGGCATCGCGGCGGCGCTCGACGGGCTCCGTGCGACCCCCGTCGGGCAGGCGCTCCCCGAACTGCGCCCGACGCCCGCCGACGGCCCCGCCCCGGCGTCGTCGACCCAGGAAAGCCTGTGGTTCCTTCAGGAACTCGACCCGGACAGCGCGTTCTACGTGATGGCGAACGACGTCTGGCTCACCGGCGAACTCGACACCGGCGCTCTGCGCGCGGCGCTGGACGAACTGGTCCGGCGGCACGAAACGCTGCGCACCGCGATGCCGCTGGCCGAGGGCCGCCCGGTGCAGGTGGTCGGCCCGCCGCGCGCGCAGCCGCTGCCGGAGCTGGATCTGTCCGGTGCGGACGATCCGGAAGCCGAGGTCGCGCGGATCGCCGCCGGGTTCTGCCGCGAGCCGTTCGACCTGCGCGCGGGCGACCTGCTGCGGACGCGGCTGCTGCGCCTGTCGCCGACGCGGCACGTGCTGCTGGTCTCGACCCATCACATCGTCTCCGACTACTGGTCCAGCGGCCTGCTGTTCCACGAGATCTTCCGGCTGTACGAGTCTTTCGCCGCCGGCCGCTCGCCGGAGCTGCCCGAACTGACCGTCCAGTACCGCGACTACGCGCGCTGGCAGGCCGCCGTGCACGAGGGCCACCACCTCGACGACCAGATCGCGTACTGGAAGCAGCGGCTCGCCGGCGCCGCGCCGCTGCTCGAACTGCCCGCCGACCGCCCGCGCCCGGCGGTGCAGAGCCGGCGCGGCGGCTGGCAGGAGTTCTCGCTCAGCCCGGCCGCCACCGAACGGCTCAAGGAACTGGGCCGGGAGTCCGGCGCGGCGCCGTTCATGGTGCTGCTGACCGCGTTGAAGGCCGTGCTGCACCGCTACACCGGCCGCGAGGACCTGCTCGTCGGCACGTTCAACGCCAACCGAACCAAGGCCGAGCTGGAACCGGTGATCGGCCTGTTCGCCAACACGCTGGTGCTGCGCACCGAGGTCGGCGGCGAGCTGAGCTTCCGCGAGCTGCTGGCCCGGGTGCGCGACACCTGCCTCGGCGCCTACCAGCACCAGGACGTGCCCTTCGAACGGCTCGTCGACGAGATCGCGCCCGGCCGCGACCTCAGCAGCAACCCGCTGTTCCAGGTGATGCTGGTGCTCGAATCCGCGCCGGTGGGCGAGATCGGGGCCAGCGGGCTGGAGGTGGACGTCCGCGCGCTGGACAACCGCACCGCGAAGTTCGACCTGCTGTTCATCGTCTTCCCGGGCGAGGACCGGGGCGCTTTCCACGGGCTGGTCGAGTACAACGCCGACCTGTTCGACCCGGAAACCGTCGAGCGCATGGCCGGGCACTTCACCACCCTGCTCGGCGCCGCCGTCGAAGCGCCGGACACCCCGGTCGGCCGCCTGCCGCTGATCGAGAGCGCCGAGCAGGCCCTGCTCACCGGCTGGGCCGGGAACTCCGATCCCGAGCCTGCCGAGGAAACCCTCGTCGACCTCTTCGAGCGCGAGGCCGCGGCGAATCCCGCGCGGCCCGCCGTGCGCACCGCGGACGCCACGCTTTCCTATGGCGCACTGGACGAAGCGGCCAACCGGCTGGCCCGGCGGCTGGCCGAACTCGGCGCCGGACCGGAGGCACCGGTCGCGGTCTGCCTGCCGCGCGACGAGCACCTGGTGGTGACCCTGCTCGCGGTGCTCAAGGCCGGTTCCGCCTACGTGCCGCTCGATCCCGCCTACCCGGCCGAGCGGCTGACGTTCATGCTCGCCGACTCCGGTGCTTCGGTGGTGGTCGCGACCGAGGCGGACGCGGCCGCCCTGTCCGGCTCGTCCGCCTACGTCCTCCGGCTCGACGACGCCGCCGAGGCAGCCGGGATCGCCGGGCACGCGGCGACCCCGCCGCCTCGGCAGCTGACCCACCGGTCGGCGGCCTACCTGCTCTACACCTCCGGTTCGACCGGACGGCCGAAGGGCGCGATCACCGAACACGGCGGCCTGCGGGTGCTGCTGGACTGGGGCCGGGGCCTATTCTCCGACGAACTGCTCGCCGGGATGCTCGCCTCGTCGTCGGTCTGCTTCGACTCGTCGGTGTGGGAGCTGTTCCTCCCGCTGTGCCACGGCGGCTGCGTCGTGCTGGTGGAAAACGTGCTCGCACTGCCGCGACTCCCCGAACAGGTGGCAGCCGGGGTCCGGATCGTCAACACCGTGCCGTCGGCCGCGGCCGAGCTGGCCAGGACCGGCGGAATCCCGGACGGGGTCGAGACAGTCAGCATGGCCGGGGAAGCGCTGCCGAACGCCGTGGTCGCCGACCTGCACCGGCTGCCGGGCGTGCGCCGGGTGCTGAACCTGTACGGATTGACCGAGGCCAGCGTCTATTCGACGTTCGCGGACCTTTCCGGCGGACCGGAGGACGGCAACGCCACCATCGGCGGCCCGGTGCCGGGCGTTCGCGTTTTCGTGCTGGACGAGCGCCTGGAACCGGTGCCCCTCGGCGTGCCGGGGGAGTTGTACGTGGCCGGACCCGGCGTCGCCCGCGGCTACCACGACCGGCCCGGCCTGACCGCCGAGCGGTTCCTGCCGGATCCCTCCGGCGCCCCGGGGTCGCGCATGTTCCGCACCCGCGACCTGGCGCGCTGGCGGCCGGACGGCACGCTGGAATTCCTCGGCCGCGCCGACCACCAGGTCAAGGTCCGCGGTTTCCGGATCGAGCTGGGCGAGGTCGAATCGGCTCTGCGCAGCCGGGCCGGGGTGCTCGAAGCGGCGGTCACCACGACCGCCGAACGCGGCGGCGTCCAGCTCGCCGGGTTCTACGTGCCGGACGGGGAAGACCCGGGCGAGGACGCGATCCGGGCCGCCCTGCGCGAGATCCTGCCCGAGTACATGGTGCCCGCGCACCTGCGCCGCCTCGCCGCGCTGCCCCGCACGCCGAACGGCAAGTTCGACCGCGGCGCGCTGCCCGAGGTGTCGACGTCCGCTCGCGGCGGTGGCCGCGGCGCCGCACGGACCGCGGCCGAAGAGGTGGTCAGCGGGATCTGGGCCAAGGTGCTCGGCGCGGGCGAGGTCGGCCCGGAGGACAACTTCTTCGCGCTCGGCGGCGATTCCCTGCGGAGCCTGCGCGTGCTGGGCCTGTTGCGGGAACGGGGGTTCGCCCTCGAACTGCAGGACCTGTTCCGCTGCCAGACCGTCGCCGAACTGGCCGCCGCGCTCGAACACGGCGGCCGGGTCCCGGAGCCGACCGCGCCGTTCGGCCTGGTGTCCGAAAAGGACAGCGAGCTGCTGCCGGACGGGCTGGCCGACGCCTACCCGATGGCCGCCGCGCAGGCCGGAACGCTCTACCACAGCACGATCGACCCGAACACGCCGATCTACCACGACCTGATCGGCTACCACGTCCGCGCGCCCTACGACGAACAGGCGCTGGGCGATTCGCTGGCCGCGGTGGTCCGGCGGCATCCGGCGCTGCGCACCTCGTTCGACCTGGTCGCCTACAGCGAGCCGATGCAGCTGGTCTGGGCCGAAGCCGAACTGCCGCTGGAATTCGGCGATCTGCGCGAATTCGCCGACGCCGAGCAGGAGTCGCGGATCGAGGCGTGGCTGGAGGAGGAGAAGACCCGCGGCTTCGTCTGGACCCGTGCGCCGCTGGCCCGGATCAGGGTGTTCCGCCGGGCGGAGGACCGCTTCACGATCGTGGTCAGCTTCCACCATTCGATCCTCGACGGCTGGAGCATTTCGACCCTGTTCGGCCATTGGCTGAGCGACTACCGGCGCCGGCTGCGGGGCGAGCCCGGAGGGCTGGACGAGCGCGACTCCGGCGCCTGCCGCGAGTTCGTCGCGCTGGAGCGCCGGGCCGCCCGCGACCCCGAACAGCGGGACTACTGGTACCGCAAGACCAGCGCGCTGCCGTCGCTGCGCTTGCCGGAGACCGCGGGAACGGTGTCCGGGCCGCGCGGCGCGGCGCGCCAGTACCTGCTGGACGGCGGCGTCGCCGACCGGTTGCGCGAGGCCATGCGAGCCGAAGGCCTCACCGTCAAGTACGCCTGTCTCGCCGCGCACCTGTGGGTGCTCGGCCAGGTGACCGGGCACGCCGAGGTCTACACCGCGCTCGCCGCGAACGGACGGCCGCCGCAGTCGGGCGTCGCCGAGGAATGCGGCCTGTTCGTCAACGGCGCGCTGGTGCGCACCACGCTCGCCGACGGCAGCTGGACCGATCTCGCCCGCACGGTGTTCGACGCCGAATGCGAGCTGATGCCCTACCGGCACTTCCCCTACGCCGAGGTGCACCAGCTCGCCGGGCCGGGACTGGCCGTGGAGACCGGGGTCAACTTCGTCCGCTACCTCGCCTACGAATCCTTGGCGGACAACGAAGACGTGCACGTGCTCGACTCGACCCTGTTCGAGGAGACCGAATTCCCGTTCGCGGTCTACTTCGTCGCGGACCCGCAGAACGCGGAGATCCTCGTCCGGGTCCAGTACGACGGGCACCGGTTCGGCGCGGACTGGATCGACGGGGTCGCCGGGAAGTACCTGGCCGCGCTGGAGCGGTTCGCCGCCGATCCCTCGGCCCCGTACGGCAGGCCCACCGGGCTGGCCGACCGGGCGGCCGAACGGTTCGGGCTGGCGCCGGGCGGGGTCGAGCGGATCTCCGCGATCACCCCGGTGCAGCGCGACCTGTACCTCGAACACGCCGCCCGCCCCGACGTCGGCGCGTTCATCCCGGCCTTCTCGCTCGACCTCGGGCCGGACGGGGACGCGGACCGGTGGCGCGCCGCGGTGCGCTCGGTCACCGCGGCCGAGGAGATGATGCGCTGCGCCCCGGTGCTGCTCGACGGCGAACCGGCGCTGGCCGTGCTCACACCGTCCGAAGTGGACTGTCCGCTGCTCGACGTGCGCGAGGCGGCCGAGCAGCCGTACGGCCTGCTCGACGCGATTCCCGAGCACGCGCAACGGCCTTATGCTCCGGAAGGCGAGCCGTTGATCCGGCATCTGCTCGTCCGGGACGAGCACGGGCACCTGCAAGCGGTCGTCGGCGCGCACCACGCGGTGATCGACGGGCCGTCGGTGCCGCTGATGTTCCGGCGGCTGGTCGACGCCTACCACGGCGTTTCCCCGGATACCGAAGAAACGGAAGCCTTCCTCGACCGCGTGCCGGAGATCGCGGCGCGGTTCGACCGCCCGGAAACGCTGGACTACTGGCGCGAACTGGCCGCGAATTCGTCGGCACTGGAAATCCCGCCGGTGCCCGAAGGCGACGGCCGGGCCGTGCTGCAGCCGGTGGCCTCGCTCGAAGGCGACGACCTGGCCGCGCTCCGCACCTGGTGCGAGGAAAACGGACAGCGGCTGCCGGGCGTCCTGCTCGCGCTGTTCGCCGCCTTCGCCGGACGGCACGCGCCGGGGGAGGACGACTACTTCGTCTACACGCTGGCCGGCGGCCGTCCGCCGGAGCAGGCGGATTCGCTCGGCTGCTACCTGCACGTCCTGCCGGTGCACGTGCCCCGGCCGGGCCCGGCGGAACCGGCGGCCGACTACGCCGCGCGGTTCCGGCAGCGGCGGCGGGACGCCCGCGGGCACGAGGCCGTGTCCGCCTTCCAGCAGCGCCGGATCCTGCCCGCGGACAACGTCCGGTTCGTGTTCAACTTCCTGCCCGCCAACCTGGTCGCCAAGGTCGGCGGCGACACCGGGTACGCCACCTACGAGGACGTCCCGTTCGACGAGGCGCATCTGACCCTGCGCGAGCACGACGACCACATCGAACTGCTCTTCCAGTGTGCGCCGGATCTGCTGTGGGGCGAGCATTTCGCCGCTGCGTTCGCCCGGTTCGCGGTCGCCGCGGTGTCCGGCGGGCCGTTGTCCGCGGTGCCGTCGGTGCACGGCGAGGCCGAAGCCTGGCTGCGGCAGGCCGGCACCGGTTCCAGTGTCGAACCGGGCTGGGAGACGGTGCTGGAGTGGGTCGAGCACACCGCGGCGGCTCAGCCCGACACCGTCGTCCTGTCCGAAGGGGACCGCCAGCTCACCCACCGCGAGCTGGGCGAGCGGGCGAACCGGCTGGCTCGCGCGCTGGCCGCGCTGGGCGCCGGGCCGGGCGAGGTGGTCGCCGTCGCGGTGCCGCGTTCGGCCGAGCTGGTGGTCTCGCTGCTGGCCGTGGTCAAGACCGGGGCCGCGTTCCTGCCGGTCGATCCGGAGCTGCCCGCCGAGCGGGTGGCGATGATGATCGGCGACGCCGGTGCGCGGCTGGGCCTCACCGTCGCCGGCACGCTGCCGGTGCTGCCCGAGCTGAAGTGGTTCGTGCTGGACGACGCGGCCGCTGCGGCGCAGCTCGCCGAACTGCCTTCGCACGACCTGAAGCCGGAAGTCTCCGCCCGGACGCCGATGTACGTGCTGTTCACCTCCGGGTCCACCGGCAGGCCGAAGGGCGTGGTCGTCGAGCACGGCGGGGTGGTGAACCGGCTGCGGTGGATGCAGGACGAGTTCGAGCTGACCGGCTCCGACGTGGTGGCGCAGAAGACGCCTGCCGGGTTCGACGTCTCGGTGTGGGAATTCTTCTGGCCGCTGGTCGCCGGTGCGCGGCTGGAGGTGCTGCCGCCCGGCGCCCACCGCGATCCCGGTCAGCTGGCGAAGGTCATCCGCGCCGCAGGGGTTTCGGTGCTCCACTTCGTGCCTTCGATGCTGAGCGTGTTCGCCGAAGACGCCGAAGCGCCGGAATGCGCGACCGTGCGCGACATCGTGTGCAGCGGCGAGGTCCTGCCGGGTTCGCTGCGGGACCGGGTAGCCGAAGTGCTGCCGGACGCGCGTCTGCACAACCTGTACGGCCCGACCGAAGCTTCGATCGACGTGACGCGCTGGGCATGCGCGGAGGATTCCGGGCCGTCGGTGCCGATCGGCCGCACCGTGCCGAACACGAGGCTGCACGTGCTCGACGCCGCGGGCAGGCTGGTGCCGCCCGGCGTGGCGGGCGAGTTGTGCATCGGCGGGGTGCAGGTGGCCCGCGGGTACGCCGGGCGGCCCGGGCTGACCGCGGAACGGTTCGTGCCGGATCCCTACGGCCCGGCGGGTTCGCGGATGTACCGCACCGGGGACCGCTGCCGGTGGCGCGCGGACGGGGCGCTGGACTACCTCGGCCGCGACGACGGCCAGCTCAAGATCCGGGGCCAGCGCGTGGAACTGGGCGAGATCCAGGTCGTGCTGGCCGCGCACGAGGACGTCCGGGAAGCGGTGGTCCGGGCCCGCGACGGCGGTCGCGGCGAAGGCGACGTCCTGCTCGACGCCTACCTGGTGCCGACCGGCCCCGAACTGTCCACAGAGGACGTACGAGCGAGGGCAAGGGCGGTGCTGCCGGGCTACATGATCCCGGCGACCTGGACCGTGCTGGACGCGCTGCCGGTCACCGCGAACGGCAAGCTGGACCACCGCGCGCTTCCCGTCCCGGCCGACGCCGCCGAAACCTCGGCCGCGGTCGTGCCCGCCACCGAACTGGAGGCGGCGATCGCGGCGGTCTGGGAGGAGACGCTGGGCAGGCCGGTGCCCGGGGTCACGGACAACTTCTTCGATCTGGGCGGGCATTCCCTGTTGCTGCTGCGGGTGCACGCGCGGTTGCAGCGGGCGCTGGACCGCCCGCTCCGGATCGTGGACCTCTTCAGCCACCCGACGGTGCGCGCGCTGGCCGCGCACCTCGGCGGCGCGGAGAGCGAACCTGTCGCGCGGCCGAGGGCGGGCAGGCGGCGGGCCGCCGCCGAACTGCGGCAGAAACGCCTCGGGGCCAGGGGCGCGCGGTGAACGAAACGAATGACTACGAGACGGTCAGGTGAGGTTTGTGAGTGATCCGGTAGACGCGATCGCGGTCGTCGGCATGAGCTGCCGGTTCCCGGGCGCGGACGACCCCGAGCGGTTCTGGGCCAACCTGACCGCCGGCGTGGAGTCGATCTCCACCTTCGACCGGGACGAGCTGCGGGCCGCCGGGGTCGACCCGGCCGCGCTGGACCACCCCGGGTTCGTGCCGCGGGGCGGGGTGCTCAGCGACATCGACCGGTTCGACGCCGCCTACTTCGGCTACAGCCCGCGCGAGGCCGAGCTGATCGACCCGCAGCAGCGGTTGTTCCTCGAATGCGCGGCGGGCGCGCTCGACGACTCCGGCTACGACCCGGCCCGGTTCGACGGCGTGGCCGGGATTTACGCCGGGGTCGGGCTGAGCTCGTATATGTGGAACAACATCTACCCGAGCGAAGCCGATCTGGCCGACGTCAGCCAGATGCAGATGATCCTGTCGGTGGACAAGGACTATCTGGCCACGCGGGCGGCCTACAAACTCGACCTGCGCGGGCCTGCGGTCACCGTGCAGAGCGCCTGTTCCACCTCGATGGTGGCCATCCACCTGGCCTGCCAGGGCCTGCTGACCGGCGAATGCGATCTCGCGCTGGCCGGCGGGGCTTCGCTGATCCTGCCGGAGGTGCGCGGCTACGTGTACGAGGAGGGCGGCGTGCTCTCCCCGGACGGGCACTGCCGCTCGTTCGACGCCGACGCCAAGGGCACTGTCCCTGGCAGCGGTGTCGGCGTGGTGGTGTTGCGGCGCCTGGAAGACGCGCTCGCGGACGGCGACGTGATCCACGCTCTCGTCCGCGGTTCGGCGATGAACAACGACGGCGCGGCGAAGGTCGGCTACACCGCGCCCGGAACGCGCGGGCAGACCCAGGTGATCACCGACGCGGTCAGCGCCGCGGGCGTGGACGTCGACACCATCGGCTACGTCGAAACGCACGGCGCGGCCACCCCGCTCGGCGACCCGATCGAAATGACCGCGCTCTCCGACGCCTTCCGCGCGCTCGGCGCTGGCGACGGCCACCGGTGCGCGATCGGCTCGCTGAAGTCGAACGTCGGGCACCTCGACTCGGCGGCCGGAGTGGCCGGGTTCATCAAGTCGGTGCTGATGGTCAAGCACGGCAAGGTCCCGCCGAGCCTGCACTTCCGGGAACCGAATCCGAACATCGACTTTTCCTCGACGCCGTTCTACGTCAACCGCGAACTCGCCGACTGGCCGGTGAACGGGTCGCCGCGCCGGGCGGGCATGAGCTCGTTCGGCATCGGCGGCACCAACGCGCACATCGTCGTCGAACAGCCTCCGGAACCGCGACCGCGGGCGCAGGCGGGAGGACCGCGGCCGATCCTGCTCTCCGCGCGCACCCCTGCCGCGCTGGAGCGGGCCACCGACCGGCTGGCCGAGCACCTGCGGGCGCACCCGGACCTGTCGCTGGCCGACGTGGCGGGCACGCTCGCCGCAGGCCGCCGGGTGCACGCCCACCGCCGGGCCGTCGTGGCAGCCGACACCGCGGGCGCGGCGAAGGCGCTCGAGAGCCGGTCGCCGGAGGTGTTCACCTCGGCCGGACCCGCCGGGACCCGTTCGGTGGTGTTCCTGTTCTCCGGCGTCGGGGACCAGTACGTGAACCTGTGCTCCGGGCTGTACCGCGACGAGCCGGTGTTCCGCGCGGAACTCGACCGGTGCGCCGAATTGTTCTTGCCGCACCTGGGTTTCGACCTGCGGGAGCGGCTGTTCGACGCGACGGCCGAACCGTCGGCCGAGCTGCCCGCCGACCCGCTCGCACGGTTGTTGCAGGAACGGGAAGCGGGGCCGCTCGACGAGACGATCGTCGCGCAGCCGCTGCTTTTCGCCGTGCAGTACGCGATGGCGCAGCTGTGGATGCACTACGGCGTGCGCCCGGACGCCCTGCTCGGCTACAGCGTCGGCGAGTACGTCGCGGCCGCGGTCGCCGGGGTGTTCTCGCTGGCGGACGCCGCCTGGCTGGTGGCCCGGCGCGCCCGGCACATCGGCGGGCTGCCCGGCGGCGCGATGCTCGCGGTGATGAGCGCGGCCGAGCAGGTCGAGCCGCTGCTGGGCGACCGGCTCTCACTGTCCGCTGTGGACGCTCCTTCGCTGTGCGTGGTCGGCGGTCCGGCCGAGGAGGTCGACGCGCTCGCCGAACGCCTGCGCGCCGACGGGATCGCGAGCCGTCGCGTCCCCGCCGAGCACGCGTTCCACACGTGGATGATGCGCCCGCTGGAGGAAAGCCTGCGCGCCGACTTCACCGGAGTGGGACTGAAAGCGCCGGAGATCCCGTACCTGTCCAATGTCACCGGGCAGTGGATCACTCCGGCCGAGGCGACCGATCCCGGGCACTGGGCCCGGCACAGCGTGGCCACCGTCCGGTTCGCCGACCAGATCGCCGCGATGTGGCAGCTGACCGCGCCGGTGGTGGTCGAACTGGGTCCGGGCCGCGCGCTGGGGAGCCTGCTGGTGCAGCACCCGGACCGCGCCGACGACGGCCTCGTGCTGGCCTCCTCGCCCGCCGCGCACGACCGCGCGGACGACCGGACGGTGCTGCTCGAAGCGCTGTCGAGGGCCTGGCTCGCCGGGGTCGAGGTGGACTGGGCGACCCTGCACGCGAGCGGCGAGTGGGGTCGGGTCGGCCTGCCCGGCTATCCCTTCGAGCGCACCAGTTACTGGCTTTCCGCGCGCCCGTCGGACAAGCCCGGTTCCGCTCCGCGGGCCACCGGCAGGCAGGCGGATCCGGCGGACTGGTTCCACCTGCCGAGCTTCTCGCGCGGCCTGCCCCCGGAGGCCGCGGCGAACGCGGCGGAAGGGGAGACCTGGCTGGTCGCCGGGGACGCGGCGTCGATCGCGGGCGAGGTCGCCGCCCGTTCGGCCGCCCGGGTGATCCGGGTCAGCTGGGCCGAGGAATTCGCCGACTGCGGCGACGACCGGTACACCGTCGATCCCGGCGACTTGGACGGCTGGCTGACCCTGCTCCGCGGGCTGAAGGGCGCGGTGCCCGGGCGCGTGGTGTTCGGAGCGGACGGTCCGCAGTGGGACTTCACCGCGTTCCACGGCCTGGTCTCGCTGATGCGGGCGTGGACCGAATGCGGATTCGTCGACGACGTGGAGATCGGCGTGCTGTCGGTGTCCGGTCTGGTCGTGGCCGGGGAGGCCGAGGTGCGGCCGGAGCGCGGCATGACCGCGGCGCTGTGCCGGGTGATCGGCCAGGAACTGCCGCAGGCGCGTTGCCGGTTCGTCGACACCGCTCCGGTGGCCTCGACGCGGCAGCGCAACCGGCTGCTGACGCACCTGCACGCGGAAATCGTTGCGGGCACGGACGATTGCGTCGCCTACCGCGGCGACACCCGCTGGGTGCGCGACTTCGTGCCCGCCCGGCTGGAGGCCGCCGGCGCCACCCGGCTGCGCGAGGGCGGCTGTTACCTGGTTTCCGGCGGGCTGGGCCGGATCGGCGCGGTGATCGGCGATCTGCTGGCGACCCGCCGGGCCCGGATCGGGGTGATCCGGCGTTCGGCCGTCCCCGCCCGCGACCAGTGGGACGCCTATCTGGCCGGAGCGGATCCGGACGACTCGGTCGCCGCCGAGATCACCGCGATCCGGCGGCTGGAAGCGGCGGGTGCGACGGTGGCCACCGCCTCGGCCGACGTCGCCGACGACGAGGGCTTCGCGGTCGCGGTGGCGCGGCTGGAACAGGAACTCGGCCCGTTCGACGGCGTGTTCCACGTGGCCGGTGTGGTGACCGCGGACGGTGTGGTGCCGCTGGCCGAAGCGACGCCCGAGAACGCCGAACCGCACCTGGCGGCGAAGGCGCGGGGCGTGCGGGTGCTCGCCGGGGTGTTTGCCGGGCGGGAGCTGGACTTCGTGCTGCTGTGCTCGTCGATCGCTTCGGTGCTCGGCGGGATCGGGTTCTCCGCCTACGCCGCGGCGAATCTGTACCTCGAGTTGTTCGCGGCCGCGCGGTCCGCCGACGGCGGCACCCCGTGGACGGCGCTGGCCTGGGAAGGCTGGACCGTCGAAGGCGACGACGCCGCCGCGACGACCTTGCGCGAGTACCTGATCGACGAGGCCGACGCGGCGGACGTGCTCGACCGCGTGCTCGCCGGGAGCCTGCCCGCGCAGCTGGTGAACTCGACCGGCGATCTGCGGTCCCGGTTCGACCAGTGGTCGGGCGACGACGGCGAGCCCGCGCCCCGCGCCGGCGGCGGGCACGCCCGCCCGGAGCTGCAAACCGCTTACGCGGCACCGGCCACCGAGACCGAAAAGCTGCTCGCCGGCGTGTGGGCGGGCCTGCTCGGCATCGACCGGGTCGGCGTGCACGACAACTTCTTCGAACTCGGCGGCCATTCGCTGCTCGGCACCAGGGTGATTTCGCGGGTGCTGAAGGAATTGCGGGTCCAGGTGCCGCTGCACACCCTGCTGACCAGTCCCACGGTGGCCGAACTCGCCGCCGCGGTGGAAGAACTCCAGGCCGCGCCGGCGGCGCCGTCGATCACCCGCGTCGACCGCGGCGGCTACCGCCGCAGCGGCGAGGCGGCCGAGCCGACAGGAGCGACCCGATGAGCAGTGCAACGCCGGAGATCCACCGGTTCCCGGCTTCGTTCGCCCAGCGGCGGCTGTGGCTGGTCCAGCAGGTGGACCCGGGCAACCCGTTCTACCTGATCCCGATGGGGATGCGGCTGCGCGGCGAACTCGACGTCGCCGCGCTGGGCCGGGCGCTGGCCGCGGTGGTCGACCGGCACGAGGCGCTGCGCACCGGATTCGCCGTCGAGGACGGCGAACCGGTGCAGGTGGTGCACGGCCGGGTCGACGTGCCGCTTCCGGTGACCGACCTGCGCGGGCACGCCGACCCGGAGGCGGAGCTGGCCCGGCTGGAGACCGAACTCGGCGCGCGCCCGTTCGACCTGGCCGAGCCGCCGTTGCTGCGCGCGCTGCTGGTCCGGCTCGGCGAGGCCGACCACCAGCTGCTGATCACCATCCACCACATCGTCTGCGACGCCTGGTCGCAGGACATCTTCTTCCGCGAACTGGGCGAGTGCTACGCCGCGTTCGCCCGGAACGAGAGCCCGGAACTGCCTGAACTCGCCGTGCAGTACCCGGATTTCGCGGTCTGGCAACGGGATCTGGCCGACACCCCGGAGTTCGCCCGGCAGCTCGGCTACTGGCGCGAGCACCTGCGCGACGCGCCCCGGCTCTCGGCACTGCCGCTGGACCGGCCGCGCCCGGCGAAACGCGACCACCGCGGCGCCTGGCACGACTTCGTGGTCCCCGCCGCTGTGCTGGACGAACTGCGCGCGCTCGCCAGGGCGCACAACTGCACGCTTTTCATGGCGGTGTTCGCGGCCTTCTCGGTGCTGCTTTCGCGGTCGGCCGGACAGGACGACCTGGTGATCGGCTCGCCGATCACCGGCCGGGGCCGTCCGGAACTGGAGGACCTGGTCGGGTTCTTCGTCAACACGCTGCCGCTGCGGGCCGATCTCTCCGGCGATCCGGCGTTCTCCGAACTGCTCGCCCGGGTGCGCCGCACGTGCCTGGACGGCGTGGCCAACCAGGACGTGCCGTTCGAGAAGCTGGTCGAGGAGCTGGCCCCGGACCGCGACCCCAGCCACGATCCGCTGTTCCAGAACATCCTGGTGTTCCAGGGACCGGCCAGCGCCGAGGTCGGCGTCGGCGACCTTTCCCTGGAGTACCAAGGCAAGAACAACAACACCTCGAAGTTCGACCTGTCGCTGTACGCGGGCGAGGCCGAGGACGGACTGCGGTGTTCTTTCGAGTACGCCACCGCGTTGTTCGACGCCGGGACCATCGAACGCCTCGGCCGCCGCTTCACCACGCTGCTGGCGGGGATCGTCGCGGACCCCAGCGCCCGGCTGTCCGCCCTGCCGCTGCTGGACGGCGGTGAACGCGACTGCCTGCTGGAGTGGGGCGAGCGCGGCTGGCCCGAAGTCGCGGTGCCGGAAGCCACTCTGCCGGAACTGGTGCTGCGGGCTGCCGGGTCCGCTCCGGACGCCACGGCGGTGTGGCACGCGGATCGCGTCCTGACTTACCGCGATCTGGAGCGCGAGTCCGGTCAGTTGGCCCGGCGGCTGCGGGCGGCCGGGGTCGGCCCGGACGTGCGGGTGGGTGTGTGCTTGCCGCGCACACCGGACCTGGTGATCGCGCTGCTCGCGGTGTTGCGCGCGGGCGGGGCTTACGTGCCGCTGGACCCGGAATACCCGGCCGAACGGCGGCGGCTCATGCTCGCCGACGCGGACGCCCCCGCATTGGTGACCGACGATCCCGGTGCCTTCGACGGCTACGCGGGCCAGGTGCTCGCGGTCGGTGGTTCCGGAGACGAGGCCCCGCTGCCGGAACCACCGTCCGGCCAGAGCGCCGCTTACGTGATCTACACCAGCGGCTCCACCGGCCGTCCAAAAGGGACAGTCATTTCCCACGACGCCGTGCGCCATTTGCTGTCCTGGGGCCGCGACCTGCTCGACGACGACGAGCTGGCGGGCGCGGTCGCGACGTCCTCGGTCTGCTTCGACGCGTCCGTGCTGGACCTGTGGGTGCCGCTCGCGTTCGGCGGCCGGGTGGTGCTGGTGGACAACGCGATGCACCTCGGGACCTTGCCCGGAGAAGCCGCCGCGATGGCGCGGTATTTCTTCGCGGTGCCCTCGGTGGTCGGCGAACTGCTGCGAGCCGGGCACCTGCCTGAGGGCCTGCGCACCTACATCGCCGGGGGCGAGGAACTGCCCGCGGCCACCGCGCGGGCGATGTTCGACGCGGGTGCCGACCGGGTCGTCAACGTCTACGGCCCCACCGAGACCACGGTCGTCGCTACCAGCCTGGAACTGACTGCCGGCGAACAGCCGGACGTGCATCTGGGCACCCCGCTCGGGCACGCCAGGGTTTACGTGCTCGACGGCGCCGGCGCGCTCGCGCCGACCGGGGTGTTCGGCGAGCTGTACATCGCCGGTCCCGGCGTCGGCCTCGGCTACCTCGGCAATCCGGCGCTGACGGCCTCGCGGTTCGTGCCCGATCCGTGGCGGGCCGGGGCCCGGATGTACCGCACCGGCGACGTGGTGCGCTGGCGATCCGACGGCGGATTGGAATTCCGCGGCCGGGCTGATCACCAGGTGAAGATCCGCGGGTTCCGGATCGAACTGGGCGAGGTGGAAGCCGCGCTGGCCGGATTCCCCGGCATCGCCGAATCCGCCGCGAAGGCGGTCACCACCGACGCCGGGGAGCGGCTGCTGGCCGGATACTTCACCGGAGACGCGGAAACCGAGGCGGTGAAGGCGTTCCTGCGCGAGCGCCTGCCTGCCTTCCTGGTGCCCGGCGTGCTGGTCCGGCTGGACGAAATGCCGCGCACGGTGAGCGGGAAACCCGATCGCTCGCGGCTGCCCGAACCGCGGCCCGCCGCCCGCGAAACGCAGCGGGTGGCCCCGCGCAACCGGATGGAACGGCTGGTCCTCGGCATCTGGCAGGACGTGCTGTCGCGCCAGGACGTCGGCCCGCACGACAACTTTTTCGACCTCGGCGGGCATTCGCTGCTGCTGATCCGCATGCACACCGCGCTTTCCGAGGCGTTGCCGGTGACCGTGCCCTTCGCCGAACTGTTCCGCCACACCACCGTCAGCACGCTCGCGGCCTACCTCCGCGAACTCGCCGAACCGGTCACGCCGAAAGCCGTCCCGAAGGAGGAGAAACCGGTGCGCAGCAGCGAGAAACCTAGCGACACCGACATCGCGGTGGTCGGCATGGCCTGCCGCTATCCCGGCGCGAGCAGCCCGGAGGAGTACTGGCGGGTGCTGCTGGACGGCCTCGAAACGATCACCACCGCCACCCCGGACGAGATCCGCGCGGCGGGCTTTGGCGACGACGCCTTCGCCGAGGACTTCGTGCCGCGCGGGGGCGCGCTCACCGGCATCGAGTACTTCGACGCGGGCTACTTCGGCTACAGCCCCAGCGAAGCGGAGCTGATCGACCCGCAGCAGCGCCTTTTCCTGGAGTGCTCGGCCGAGGCGCTGCAGCGCGCCGGGCACGACCCGGAGCAGTTCGACGGCGGCATCGGCGTCTACGCCGGGGTCGGGCATAGCGACTACATGTGGAACAACACCTTCGTCAACCAGGAGACGCTGCCGAACTCCAACGGCGCGCACCTGCTGATCTCCTGGGACAAGGACCACCTGGCCACCCGGGTGTCCTACAAGCTGAACCTGCGCGGACCGGCGATGACCGTGCAGACCGCGTGCTCCACCTCGCTGGTGGCCACCCACGTCGCCGCCCGCGCGCTGCTGTCGGGCGAATGCGACATGGCACTGGCCGGCGGCGCGTCGATCCTGATCCCGAACGTGGGCTACAAATGGGTCGAGGGCGGGATTTTCAGCCCGGACGGGCATTGCCGCCCGTTCGACGCCGCTTCGCAGGGCACGCTTCCGGGCAGCGGCGTCGGCGTGGTCGTGCTCCGGCGGCTGGCAGACGCGCTCGCCGACGGCGACCCGGTGCACGCGGTCATCCGCGGTTCGGCCATCAACAACGACGGTTCGGCGAAGGTCGGCTACACCGCACCCGGCGTGGCCGGGCAGGTGGAGGTGATCCGCAAGGCCCTGGCCGCCGCGGGCACCGAACCGGGCAGCATCGGGCTGATCGAGGCGCACGGCACCGGCACGGTGCTCGGCGACCCGATCGAGGTGACCGCGCTGACCCAGGCGTTCACCGAACCGGGTCCGCTGCCGCCCGCGTCGTGCGCCCTCGGCTCGGCCAAGTCGAACTTCGGCCACCTCGGGACCGCGGCCGGGGTCGCCGGGCTGATGAAGGCGGCGCTCGCCGTGGAGCACGGCGTCGTGCCGCCGTCGCTGCACTTCGAACGCCCGAACCCGAACACCGATCTCGAGGGCAGCCCGTTCTTCGTCAGCAGCGAACCGGCCGCGTTCCCCGGCGAAGGACCGCGCCGCGCGGGCGTCACCGCGCTGGGCATCGGCGGCACCAACGCCCACGTCGTGCTGGAGCAGCCGCCGGAGCGGCAGCCGTCGACTCCGGGCCGGGGCTGGCAGATCCTGCCGCTGTCGGCCCGCAGCCGCGGCGCGCTGGACACCGCGACGAAGGAACTGGCCGACCACCTCGCCGGCGCGCCGGACACCGATCTCGCCGACGTCGCCTACACGCTGCAGCTCGGCCGGACCGCGCTGGACCAGCGCCGGGTGGTGCTGGCCAAAACCACCGCCGCCGCGGCCGACCTGGCGCGCGACGGCGGCGAGGATTTCCTGCGGGTGCGCGAAAGCGGCGACGTGCAGAGTTCCTGGACACTGGTGCTCCCTGGCGGTTTCCCGGTGGTGCCGGGCAGGCTGGCGAAGCTGTACTGGCGGCTGCCGGTGATCCGGTCGGCAGTCGACGAATGCAGCGAACTGCTCGCCCCGGGGCTCGGCGCCGACCTGCGCGAGGCGGTGTTCCTGGCGTCCGCCGACGAACCGGTCGACCCGCGCCTTGAGAACCCCGCGCGGTTCGTCACGCTCTACGCGCTGGCTCGCGGCCTCGGCGAGCTGGGCCTGCAGCCGGACGAGATCGCCGCGTCCGGAGCCGGCGAGCTGGTGGCCGCGTGCCTGACCGGCGTGCTGGACCTGCCGCAAGCGGCGGCCGTGCTGCTGGGCCAAGGCACGCCGGACATCGGCGCCGAGCCGGAGACGCCGTGGAGTTCGGTGGCGTGCAACGGATTCGTCACCGAGGACGACCTGACCGATCCGGAGTACTGGACCGGCGGCATCTGGGCCGACGGCGACTTCGGCGAAGTACTCGAACCGCTGCTGGACGACCCGGCGCAGGTGCTGGTGGTGGCGGGAGCGACCGCCGCGGTGCCGGGCTGGGAGACGCCGTCGGGCGAACTGGTCGAAGTGCTGCCCGAGGACTCGGCGGACGCCGAGTACGACTTCGCCGCGGCGCTGGGCAGGCTGTGGCTCTCCGGCGCGGCGGTGCGCTGGAAGTCCTTGTACGAAGGGCAGCGGCGGGCGCGCCTGCTGCTGCCGACCTATCCGTTCGAGCGGAGCCGCTACTGGCTGGAACCGCCCGCCGAGGCGAAGCCGTCGGCGGTCGCGGTTCCGGCGGGGGAGCGGGTCGCCGATCCGGCGGACTGGTTCTACGCGCCCTCGTGGAAGCGCGCCGCGCGCCCGGTCGCGACCGGCTCCGGGGGCACCTGGCTGGTCGCCGGGACGGACACGATCGCCGGGGACGTCGCCGAACTCGGCGCGGAGCGGGTGATCCCGGTCCACTGGGGACGGTCGTTCGCCGATCTCGGCGAGGACGGCTACCTGGTGGACCCGGAATCGCCCGCCGACTGGGAAAGCCTGGTCCAGGCGCTGCGGGACGCCGGGGAGACCCCGGACCGGATCGTGCACGGAGCCGGATCTCTGGACGACGACACCGCTCTCGGCGGTTACGACTCGTTCCTGGCCGTGCTGTTCCACGCCAGGGCGCTCGCCAGGGCCGGGGTCACCGGCGCGGACCTTTCCGTGCTCACGGTTTCCGGCCTCGCCCTCGCCGACGAATCTCGCGTGGTGCCCGAACGCGGCATGATCTCCGGTCTGCTGCGGGTGGTCGCGCAGGAGGCTCCGGGCGTGCGCTGCCGGTTTGTCGACGTCGCCCCGGTGGGCTCCGGCAAGCGGCGTTCGCGGCTCCTGGACCGGCTCGCCGCCGAAGTGCTCGCCGGCGCGGAGCCGTGCGCTGCCTATCGCGGCGAGCACCGCTGGGTGCCCGGGCACGCGGCGGTTCCCTTGCCGGAAGCCGAATCGTCGGTGCTGCGGCCGGACGGCTGCTACCTGATCGTGGGCGGGCTGGGCCGGATGGGCGCGGAGATCGCGCGGGTGCTCGCCGGGGCCCGGATCGGCCTGATCCGGCGGTCGGAGCTGCCGCCGCGCGAACAGTGGGCCGCGCTGCTGGCCGAAGCGGCTCCGGGCGACCGGACCACCGACGAGATCCGCGTGGTCCAGGAACTGCAGGCCGCCGGTTCGGAGGTGGCCGCGATCGCCGCCGACGTCGCCGACGAGGCCGCGTTCGGCGCGGCGGTGGCCAAGCTGGAGGAGCGGCTCGGCCGGTTCGACGGCGTTTTCCACGCCGCCGGGGTGGTTTCCGGCGACCGGCTGGTCCCGGTGGCCGACGCGACCGCCGAATCCGCCCGCGCGCACCTCGCCGCCAAGGCCGGCGGCGCCGCCGTGCTGGCCAAGGTGTTCGCCGGACGGGAACTGGACTTCGTCTTCCTGTGCTCGTCGATCTCCTCGGTGCTCGGCGGCGCCGGCTTCGGCGCTTACTCGGCCGCGGCGGTCTATGCCGAACTGTTCGCCGCGCGCCAGTCGATCGCCGGGGAGACGCCGTGGATCGCGGTCGCCTGGGACAGCTGGCGCAACTCCGGCAAGCTCGGCCTGGACGGCGGCGAGGCGCGGGAGGTGCTGCGCCGGATGTTCGCCGCCGACCCGCTGCCGCAGCTGGTGGTGTCCACCGGAAACCTGCCCGCCCGGATCGCCGAGGCCGCGGGCGGCCCGGAAACCGGGGCCCCGGAACGGGAAACCGCCGAAACGGTCTACCCCCGGCCGGACCTCGCGACCGAGTACCTGGCCCCGCGGGACGAAACCGAGCGCCGGATCGCCGGGCTCTGGCAGGGCCTGCTCGGCATCGACCGGGTAGGCGTCCGGGACAACTTCTTCGAGCTGGGCGGGCATTCCCTGCTGGCGGTCCGGCTGGTGAGCGCGATGCAGGCGGAATTCGGCGACACCACGGTCTCGCTGGCCACCGTGCTCAAGGCGACCACCGTGGAACTGCTCGCCGGAGCGGTCGCGGGCGCCTCCTCCGGCGGGGACGCCTCGTGCGTGGTCCCGGTGCACACCTCCGCGGGCGCCCCGAAGCTGTTCCTGGTGCACCCGCTCGGCGGCACGGTCCTCTGCTACCACGCGCTGGCCGCGCAGCTGGCCCCCGGCTGGTCGCTGTACGGGCTGCAGTCGCCGTCGGTGTCCGGCGGGGACGGCCCGGCCACCGTGCCCGAACTGGCCGCCCGGTACGTCTCCGACCTGCGCGCCGAGCAGCCGGAAGGCCCGTACCACCTCGGCGGGTGGTCGCTCGGCGGGGCGATCGCCTACGAGATGGCCCGGCAGCTCGCCGCGGCCGGGCAGCGGGTGGCCGAAGTGGTGATCATGGACGTCGAGCCGCCGGACCCGGACCAGCCGGTGCGCACCACCGAGGCCGAGATCGTGCTGGCCCTGCTCGACGCCCGCGACCTCGCGGCGTCCGACCTGCCCGAGCCGGGCACCGGCCCGGTGGCCGAGCGGATGCGCGGCTACGCCGAGTGGGCCGGCGAGCGCGGGCTGGTGAAACCCGGTCCGGACACCGACCGGCTGGTGCGGCTGTTCGTTGCCGCGCACCACAACCTGACCGCGTGGCAGTCGTACCGGCCCGAGCCGTACTCCGGGCGCGTGGTCTTCCTCCAGGCTGAGGAAAGCGGCGCGGACGGCACGGATTGCTACGGCTGGCGGTCTTACGCGAGCACGATCGAGGCGCACCAGGTGCCCGGCGGCCACGAGACGATGCTGCGCGAACCGCACGTGGCCACGGTCGCGAAGGTGCTGTCCGGATCGCTGGTCGAACCGTGACAGCGTACGACTGCCAGCTGATCGGCTGGGGCGCGCTGCTGGTGGAGAGCGCGGAACTGCTCACCGCCCGCGGGCACCGGGTGACCGGCGTGGTCACCCGGTACCCGCCCGCGCTCGACTGGGCCCGCGAGCACGGCGTGCCGGCGGCTGCCCGGCTCGCCGAGCTGCCCAGCCGCCCGGACTACCTGTTCAGCATCACCAACGACGTGCTGCTCCGGGCCGAGGACCTGGCGCTGCCCCGGCGGATGGCGATCAACCTGCACAGCTCGCTGCTGCCCAAGTACGCGGGCGTGCACCAGACGACGTGGGCGCTGCTGCACGGCGAGACCGAGCACGGCGTCACCTGGCACGAGATGGTCGCCGAGGTCGACGCGGGCCGGATGCTCAAACAGGCCAGGTTCCCGGTCGGGCCCGGAGACACCACGCTCGCGCTGGACGTGCGCTGTCACGAGCACGCCTTGCTGTCGTTGAAGGAACTGCTGGACGACCTGGAGGCGGACGCGCTCGCCCCGATCGCCCAGGATCCGGCCGAGCGCACGTACTTCCCGGCCCGGCGGCTGTTCCCGGGCGGCGGCCTGGTCACCGGGGAGCAGCCGGCGGCGGAGCTGGACCGCTGGTGCCGGGCGGGCGAGTTCGGCCGGTTCGACAACCGGTTCGGCAGGCCCCGGATCGTCGTCGGCGACGAGGCTTTCCTGGTGACGGGCCTGCGCCCGCTGCCGGGGCCGGTCGAGGCCGAGCCGGGCACGGTGCTGGCCGCCGGGCCGGAGAGACGCCTGAGCACTGTGGACGGTTCGGTCGAGCTGACCAAGTTGTCCACAGTGGACGGTGAATCAGTTTCGCCGGACGCGGTGCTGAACGCGGGCGACCGCCTCGGTGCCCCGGGTGCCGTGTTCACTGACTGGTTCGAGGAATGGGCACGTCGCGAAGCCAGCTGGCTCGACCGGCTCGCCGCCTGCACCGGCGTCCCGGACCGAGTAGTTAGTCCATTGTGGACCAAGTCGCCGGTGACCCGCGGCACCACGCTCGTCCGGCGAGCGCTCGTGGACCGGCTGCGCGACCCGGCGACCGAACTGCTGACCGCCTGGCTGGTCTGCCTCGGCTCCCGGTACGGAACCGTCCGGTACAGCGACGATGTCCGGCGCGCGGAGGTAGCCGGGCTGGAAGCGCTCGTCGCCCGGGACGTGCCGCTCCCAGTCGAGCTGCCGCCGGAACTCGGCTTCGCCGGCGCGACCGCCGCGGTCGCCCGGGAAATCGCCGGACTGCGCGGCAGCTACCTGCGCGACCTCCCGGCGCGCTATCCGTTGCACGGCCTCGCGAACCGGCCGATGCCGCTCGCGCTCGCGGTGACCGGCACCGGGGCCCGGCTCGATCCGGCGCCCGGCACGGCCTCGGTGCTGGTGATCGACACCGCGACCCCGGCGTTCCACTTCGCGGCGACCGAGCACCTCGGCCCGCCGCGCGAAACGGTCCGGGAGTTCGCCGGGCTGGCGCGGTCGGTGCTGACCCTGATCGAGGCGGCCGCGGACCGGCCCGCCGTCCCGCTCGCCGCCGTGCGCTGAGCGGGCCCACCACCCCGAGGAGAGCAAGGAGAGAAGGACATGGCTTTCGAGGACGACGACCAGACCACCGTCTACACAGTCGTGGTCAACGACGAGGAGCAGTACTCGATCTGGCCGCGCGAGCGGGACCTGCCCGCGGGCTGGCGCGACGCGGGGTGCCACGGGCCCAAGGCCGACTGCCTCGCCCACATCGAACGTGTGTGGACCGACATGCGCCCGCTGAGCGTCCGGCGGCAGATGGACGGCGCGGCCTGAGCGGTCGCCGATCTTCCCGAGTGAGGAGTCCCTTCCGATGAACCTGTCCTACGGCCAGGAACGCCTGTGGTTCACCCACCAGCTCGACGCCACCGGGCACGCGCAGAACGTTCCGGTGGCCGTCCGGGTCCGCGGCGAACTGGACGTCGCCGCGCTGACCAGGGCGTGGGCGGGGGTGGTGGCCCGGCACGAGGTGCTGCGCACGGTGGTGCGCGCCGAGCACGGCGACCCGCGCCCGGAGCTGCTGGACGCGGCCGAGGTCGCCGTCGTCCGGACCGGGGACCCGGCGCGGGCGGAGGAGGAACTGCGCGCCGAGGCGGCGTACCGCTTCGATCTGGCCGCGGAGCCGCTGGTGCGCGTCACCGTGTGGCGGCTGGGGGAGCGCGACCACCTCGTCGGCGTCGTGCTGCACCACCTGGTGTGCGACGCGCATTCGCTGTCCCTGCTGTTCGAGGACTGGGCCCGCGGCTATCGCGGCGAGGAGCTGCCGCCGCCAGCGGACGCCGGGTACGCGGATTTCGCGGCCAGGCAACGGAAGGACGACGCCTTCACCGAACAACTGGAGTACTGGGCGGCGAACCTGGCGGACGCGCCGGCGGACACCGGGCTCCGGCCGGACCGGCGGCGCACCGGGGCGCCGTCGTTCCGCGGGGCGCAACTGCGGTTCGCCGTGCCCGGCGAGGCCGCCGGACGGGTGAAGGATCTCGCGCGCGCCCAGCGGTGCACCCCGTTCATGGTGCTGCTGGCCGCTTTCCAAGCGGCGCTGGGCGCCCGCACCGGCACCGACGATGTCGTGACGGGTACTCCGATGGCCGCCCGCGCGGACCCGGATTTCGAGCGGGTCGCGGGCTATTTCCTGAACACGCTGCCGATCCGGGTCTCCCTCGCGGGCGACCCGGACTTCCGCACGCTGCTCGGCCGCGTCCGCGAAGCCTGTTTCGGCGCCTACCGGCATCAGGACGTGCCGTTCGAGAAGCTGGTCGACCGGCTCCGGCCGGATCGTGCGCTCGGCGCGAACCCGTTCTTCCGCACCATGCTCGTGGTGCGGGGCGAGGGCGCGGAACTGGACTTGCCCGGAGCCGAGACCGAGGTCGGGTTCGTGCCGAACGGCACCGCCAAACTCGACCTGACCGTTTATCTGTCCGAAAAGGACGGTGAACTGGCCGGGGAACTCGAATACGACACCGATCTCTACGATGAGGAAACCGTGCGCGCCTTCGCGGCGCACTTCAGCAGGCTGCTCGACGCGGTGACGGCGAACCCGGACGGGAAACTGTCGGCGATACCGGTGCTCGACGCCGCCGAATCCCAGCGAGTGCTCGGCTGGGGAACCGGCGAGCGAACCGATCCGGGCACCGCCTCGCTCACCGAGCGGTTCGCCGACGTGGTGCGCCGTCAACCCGACGCCGTCGCGGTGGTCTTCGGCGGAGAACGGCTCACCTACGCCGAACTGGACCGGCGCGCGGACCGCGTGGCGAGCGTGCTGGCCGCCCGTGCGAGCGGTTCGGTGGTGGCCGTTGCGCTGCCGAGGTCGGCGGAACTCATGGTCGCGCTCTGGGGCGTGCTCAAGGCTGGTTTCGCTTACCTCCCAGTGGATCCCGAACTCCCGGGGGACCGGATCGCGGCGATCCTCGCCGACGCCGGGGCCGAGACCGGGCTGACTTTCGCCAAACTCCGGGACAGCCTGCCCGGCAACGGCTGGCTCGCGATCGACGACCTGCCCGCGGAAACGGCCACTGTGGACGGACGCCGCGACCGCGCGCTGTACGTCATGTTCACCTCTGGTTCCACCGGGCGGCCGAAGGGTGTGGTCGTCGAGGAACCGGGGGTGCTCAACCGCCTCGACTGGATGCAGCGCGCCTTCGAATTGACCGCAGACGACGTCGTGCTGCAGAAGACGCCGATCGGTTTCGACGTGTCGGTGTGGGAGCTGTTCTGGCCGCTGATCACCGGAGCCCGGCTGGTGCTGGCCGAACCCGGCGGGCACCGCGACCCCCGCTACCTGGCCGGGCTGATCCGGGCCGAAGGTGTTTCGGTGCTGCACTTCGTGCCGTCGATGCTGGGCGTGTTCGCCGAGGAACCTTCGGCGGCGGATTGCCCGAGCGTGCGCGACATCGTGTGCAGCGGCGAGGTTCTGCCGGGCGCGCTGCGCGACCGGGTCGCCGAGGTACTGCCCGGGGCGCGCCTGCACAACCTGTACGGGCCGACCGAAGCCTCGGTGGACGTGACCTGGTGGCCATGCGCCCGCGAGCGCGAACCGGACGTCCCGATCGGCTTCGCCGCGCCCAACACCCTGCTTTACGTCACCGACGCCTGGGGCCGTCTTCTCCCGCCGGGCGTCGACGGCGAACTGTGGATCGGCGGGGTGCAGGTCGCGCGCGGCTACGCCGGGCGGCCGGATCTGACCGCCGAGCGGTTCGCGCCGGACCCGTTCGGGCCGCCCGGTGCGCGGATGTACCGCACTGGCGACCGGTGCCGCTGGCGCGCCGACGGCAGCCTCGCCTACACCGGCCGCGGCGACCGGCAGGTGAAGATCCGCGGCCTGCGCGTCGAACCCGGCGAGATCGAGGCGGTGCTGCGGGCGCACCCGTCAGTGCGCCAGGCGGTGGTGCTCGCCCGCGACGACGGCCAGGGCTCGCTGCGCCTGGACGCCTACGTCGTGCCCTCGACCGCCGCCGACCCGGCGGAGCTGAGGGCGTTCGCTCGGTCGCGGCTGCCCGAACAACTGGTGCCCGCGACCTGGACGCCGGTGGAAACGGTGCCGGTCACGGCGAACGGCAAGCTCGACGTCTCGGCGCTGCCGGATCCCCAGCCGCCGGAGACGGCCGGCGCGGCGGAGGCGGCGACCCCGCTCCAGGAGACCCTGTGCGGGATTTTCGCCAGCGTGCTCGGCGTGCCCGAGGTGGGCGTCCACGACGACTTTTTCGCGCTCGGAGGGCATTCCCTGCTGGCTACCAGGCTGGTCAGCAGGATCCGCCCGGTGCTCGGCGCGGACGTGCCGATCCGCGCGCTGTTCGAATCGCCGACCGTCGCCGCGCTTGCCCCGCGCATCGCCGAGTACCGCACGGAAGAGGCCGGGCTGACCGTCCGGCCGCGACCGCAGCGAGTGCCGCTGTCCTCGGCGCAGCGCCGGTTGTGGTTCCTGCACCACGCATCCGGGCCGAGCGCGGCCTATCACATGCCGATCGCCTTCCGGCTCCGCGGCGAACTGGACACCGGTGCCTTGGAGCAGGCACTGGCCGATCTCGCCGAACGACACGAAAGCCTGCGCACGGTTTTCCCGGAAACCGACGGGGAACCGGAACAGCTCGTGCTCGCCGATGCCCGGCCTCGGTTGCACACCGCCGAAGTCGACTCCGCCGACCTGACCGCAGCACTGGAAACGGCCGCCCGCGAGGGTTTCGACCTGGCGACCGAACCGCCGTTGCGCGCCTACCTGTTCACCACCGCCCCCGATGACCACGCGTTGTTGTTGTCGCTGCATCACATCGCCGGGGACGGCTGGTCGCTCGCCCCGCTCTGCCGCGGCCTGGCCACCGCCTACCGCGCCCGGCTCGGCGGGCAGGCACCGGACTGGGAACCGCTTCCGGTGCAGTACGCCGACTACACGCTCTGGCAGACCGAACGGCTCGACCGCGATTCCGAAGCCGACGCCGAGATCGCCTACTGGCACGAACGGCTCGCGGGCGCTCCCGACCAGCTGACCCTGCCGATGGCCCGGCCGCGGCCGGAACGGGCGAGCCAGCGCGGCCGGACCGTCGAGTTCGCCTTGGACGCCGAACTGCACGCCGCGCTGGCGGAAGTGGCGCGGCAGCACCGGTGCACCCTGTTCATGGTGCTGCACGCCGGGCTCGCCGCCCTGCTGACCCGGCTGGGCGCGGGCACCGATCTGCCGCTGGGCAGCCCGATCGCGGGCCGGACCGACGAGGTGCTCGACGAGCTGATCGGCTTCTTCGTCAACACGCTGGTCCTGCGCACCGACACCGCGGGCGACCCCACCTTCGCCGAATTGCTGGACCGCGTCCGCGAAACCGACCTGGCCGCCTACGAGCACCAGCGGGTTCCGTTCGAGCGGCTGGTCGAAGAGCTGAACCCGGTGCGCTCGACCGGGCACCACCCGCTGTTCCAGATCATGTTCGTGCTGCAGAACGCGGGCAGCGCGGCCCTGTCGTTGTCCGATGTGGACAGTGAGCCGATCACCGTCGCCACCGGCACCTCGCGGTTCGATCTGGTGTTCAGCCTGACCGAGCGGCCGGGCACCGGCGGGCTCGACGGCGACATCGAGTTCAGCACGGACCTGTTCGACGCCGGAGACATCGACCTGATGATCCGGCGCTGGCGGCAGCTGCTGCGCGCGCTGGCCGCCGACCCGGGGCAGCGGATCGGCGCCCCGGACGTGCTGTCCGGGGACGAACGGCACCGCCTGCTGATCGAGTTCAACGACGTGGGCCGCGAAGTGACCACAGCGAGCGTGGCCGAACTGTTCGAGGAACGGGCCGCCGAGTCGCCCGAGGCGACGGCGCTGATCCAGGACGACGCGTCGATGACCTTCGCCGAACTCGAACGGACCGCGAACCGGTTCGCCCACCACCTGATCACGCAGGGGGTCGGCACCGAAGAGGTGGTCGCGCTGCTGCTGCCGCGGTCCTTCGAACTGGTCGCCGGGATTCTCGGGGTGCTTAAGGCGGGCGCGGCCTACCTGCCGATCGATCCGGAGTACCCGGCCGACCGCGTCCGCTACATGATCGCCGACAGCTCGCCCCGGCTGGTGCTGACCGCACCCGGGCTGGAACACCTGGTCCCCGACGGTGCCCCGCGCTTGGTCGTCACCGGCCCGGAAACGCTCGCCGATCTGTCCACAACGGACACTGCGCCGAGCGACGCGGACCGCGTGCGCCCCGCGCTGCCGGGCAATCCCGCCTACGTCATCTACACCTCGGGGTCCACCGGCCGGCCCAAGGGCGTGGTCATGCCGACCTCGGGCATCGTCAACGTGCTGGACTGGCACCGCGCGACCCTGCGCGGCGGCCCCGGCTGGCGGACCGCGCAGTTCACCGCGATCAGTTTCGATTTCTCCGTCCAGGAAACCCTGGTCACCCTGCTGATGGGCAAGGCGCTGGCGATCCCGGGGGAGCAGGTGCGCCGGGACCCGGACGAGCTGGTCCGCTGGATCGACCGGCACCGGGTGAACGAGCTCTTCGCGCCCCGGCTGGCGATCGAGGCGATGATCGAAGCGGCGACCGCGCAGGGCAGCGGCCTGGATTCGCTGACCGACGTGCTCCAGGGCGGCGAAGCGTTCATGGTCACCGACGCGATCCGGGAATTCTTCCTCGCCCGCCCGGACCGCCGGGCGTACAACTTCTACGGCCCCACCGAAACGCACGCCGCCACCGCGCATCTGCTCGACCCCGCACCCGGCAGCTGGCCGCACCGCGTGCCGATCGGCCGGGGGCTGGGCAACATGCGCATGTACGTGCTCGACGCGGGGTTGCGGCTGACCCCGCCCGGCGTGCCCGGCGAGCTGTTCATCGCCGGACCGCAGGTCGCGCGCGGGTACTTCGGCAGGCCGGGGCTGACCGGCGACCGGTTCGTGCCCGATCCGTTCGGCCCGCCCGGCTCCCGGATGTACCGCAGCGGCGACCTGGTGCGCTGGACCCCGGACGGGTTCCTCGAATACCTCGACCGGATCGACGACCAGGTGAAGATCCGCGGGTTCCGGGTGGAACTGGGCGAAATCCAGGCCGCGCTGACCGCGCATCCGCAGGTTGGCGAAGCGGCGGTCGCCGTGCACACCGACGAGGGCGGGAGCAGGCTGGCCGGGTACGTGGTGCCCCGCAACGGATCCGTGGACCTGCCCGCGGTCCGCGCCTTCCTCGGCGAGCGCCTGCCGGAGTACATGGTGCCCGCGGTGCTCACCGAGGTGCCGGGCCTGCCGCGCACGCCGAGCGGGAAACTCGACCGCCGCGCGCTGCCGGTGCCCGACCGCGCCCGTCCCGGCGGGGACAGCGGGTACGTCGCGCCGCGCGACCGGCTGGAACGGATCGTCAGCGAGGTGTGGGGCGAACTGCTCGGCCTCGAACGCGTGGGCGTGCGCGACAACTTCTTCGACCTCGGCGGGCATTCGGTGGTGCTGCTGAAACTGCAGAGCAGGCTCAGCGCGGCCACCGGCGTCCGGCTCGGCGTGGTGGAGCTGTTCCGGCACACCACGGTCACCGCGCAGGCGCGCGCCATCGCCGCGGCCAGTGAAGACACGGCGCCTGCCGAGCCCGCCGAACCGGAACGGACGGCCGCCGAACTGGGCGCCCGTGCGGCGGCGGGGCGGGCCCGGCTGGCGCGGCGGCGGAGCCGGGCATGAGCGCGGGCGAACCCCGGCGCTGGTGGGTGTTGTTCGCCCTGTGCCTGACGCTGTTCATGACCGTGCTGGACAACACCGTCGTGAACGTCGCGATCCCGTCGATCGTCGAGCAGCTCGGCGCGACCACCGCGGACATCCAGTGGATGGTGAACGCCTACACCGTCGCGGTCGGCTCGCTGGCCGTGGCGGCGGGCGGGATCGCCGACCGGATCGGCTACCGGGCGATGTGGCTGCTCGGGCTGGCGCTGTTCGCCGGGTTCTCCGTGCTGGCGGTGACCGCGTCGGAGCCGGCGCAGCTAATCGCGGCCAGGGCGGGCATGGGCGTCGGCGGCGCGTGCGTCATCCCGGCCACGCTCGCCGTGCTGACCCGGGTGTTCTCCGAGGAGGACCGGCCGCGCGCGATCGGCGTCTGGACCGCGGTGGCGGCGGGCGGGCAGGCGCTCGGCCCGCTGCTCGGCGGCGCGCTGCTGGCGCGGTTCCCGTGGCAGGCGGTGTTCGCGCTGAACATCCCGATCGCGGTGCTGTGCCTGGTTTTCGCCCGCACCTGGGTGCCGGAGTTCCGCGGTCCGGGCGGACGGGCGCCGGACGTGGCGGGCGCGCTGCTCTCGGCGGCGGCGATGGTCGGCATCGGCTGGGCGATCATCGCCGCGCCCGGCCGGGGCTGGACGGCGCCGGAGGTGCTGGGCTCGCTGGTGCTCGGGGCGGCGCTGCTGGCCGCCTTCGTCCGCCAGGAGAAGCGCACCCGGGACCCGATGCTGGACATGGCGTTGTTCCGGGTGCCGGCGTTCCGGCTCTCGGTGGTCACCAGCCTGCTCGCGGCCTTCGGCCTGGCCGGGTCGATCTTCCTGCTGACCCAGCACCTGCAGTTCGACTTCGGCTACTCGCCGCTGGAGGCGGGGGTGCGGACGCTGCCGATGGCCGCCGGGCTGCTGGTCTGCGGCAGCCTGGTCAGCGCCCGCGTCGGGGCCCGGCTCGGGGCCGCGCGCGGGATCACCGCCGGGATGACGCTCGCCGCCGCCGGGCTGGCCGCCATCGCGCTGGCGCCCTCGGCGGCGGGGTATCCGGCGCTGGCTCCGGGGCTGCTCGCCGCGGGATGCGGGCTGGGCATCGCCGGGCCGCTGGTGGCGAACGCGCTGCTCGGCTCGGTGCCCCCGGAGCAGACCGGGGCGGCGTCCGGCACGCAGGGGATGTTGCACGAAACCGGGGCGTCGCTCGGGGTGGCGGTGCTCGGCGCGGTGAGCGCGGCGCTGTTCACCGCGCGCCTGCCCGGCGGTCTCGAAGCGGGATCGCTCGCCGAGGCGCTCGCCCGCGCGCGATCCGGCGGCCAGGCGGAGCACGCGCGCTCCGCCTTCGCCGGGGCGATCTCGGCGGCACAGCTCACCGGGGCCGGACTGGTCCTGCTCTGCGGAGCGGTGGCCTGGTTCCTGCCCCGCACCGAACCGGCCGCCGCGGCCGGGCGAACGACGAACACCGGAGGACAGCAGTGAGCACACCACTGGCGGGCAGGACCGCGATCGTTTCGGGGTCCGGCCGGGGCATCGGGCGCGGCGTCGCCGAACGGCTGGCGGCCGAAGGCGCCTCGGTCGTGATCAACGGCATGGACAAACGCGCGGTGGACGACACCGTGGCCGCGATCGTCTCGGCGGGCGGCGCCGCGGCGGCGTGCGTCGGCGACGTGACCGCGGACGGATTCGCCGAGCACTTCGTGCAGACCGCTGTGCGCGAGTTCGGCGGTCTCGACATCGTGGTGAACAACGCGGGGTTCCCGTGGGACAACGTGATCCAGAAAACCACCGACGAACAGTGGGACACGGTGCTCGACACGCACCTGAAAGCACCGTTCCGCATTCTTCGCGCCGCCCAGCCCGTGCTGCGGGAGCAGGCGCGCAAGGATGAAGAAAAAGGCGTCCCGGTGCACCGGAAAGTGGTGAACGTTTCCTCCATCGCCGGAGTTTTCGGCAATGTCGGGCAGGTCGGGTACTCCTCGGCGAAAGCGGGCATCTTCGGGCTCACCAAAACCCTGGCCAAGGAATGGGGCCGGTACCGCGTCAACGTGAACTCGGTGGCGTTCGGGCTGATCGACACCCGGCTGATCCGGGCGGTCGGCGACCGCGGCACGATCACCGTCGGCGAACGGGAAATCCCCATCGGCATCAACGAAGACGTGCTCGAGCGGATCCGCGCGACGGTGCCGCTGGGCCGGTTCGGCACGGTGGCCGAGGCGGCCGGCGCGATCTATCTGTTCTGCGGCCCGGATTCCGATTACGTCACCGGCGAAGTGCTGAACTGCGGGGGCGGCGCAACCATTTGAAACACCGGGTTCTTGTCGTCGTGCACGCATTTCCTTGAACGGCTTGTCGCCGGACTGGTAATTTTCCGGACGGATCGGCCTTTTCCTCGCCCGCCCTGCCAGAAGGAGCTTTGTCATGTCCACAGGAATTCTCGGCGCCGCCGGTTACCTGCCGCCCCGGGTGGTCGGCAACGACCAGGTGGGGGCCTGGGTCGGGCAGGAGCCGGACTGGATCCTCGAACGCACCGGCGTCGTCGAACGGCACTACGCCGCCGACGACGTGTCCAGTTCGGACATGGCGTGCCTCGCGGTGGAGAAACTGTACGAGCACTGCCCGGAGAAGCGGGCCAGCGTCGGCGCGGTCATCCTCGGCACCAGCACGCCGGACCACAGCTTCCCGTCCACCGCGGCGATCGTGCAGGGCCGGATGGGGCTGGGCCGCGCGTTCGCGTTCGACCTGAGCGCCGCCTGCTCCGGGTACGTGTTCTCGTTCGTGATGGCGCACTCCCTGCTCACCGCCGACCCGAACCTGGACGAGGTGCTGGTCATCGGGTCGGACACGATCTCGAAGGTGCTCTACAAACCCGACCGCAAGACCGTCACGGTGTTCGGCGACGGCGCGGCGGCCACCCGGGTCGGCCGGGTCCCCGAGGGCTACGGCCTGCTCGCGCACACCCTGATCACCGACGGGTGCCACGCCGATTACGTCGGCCAGCCCGCCGGCGGCAGCCGCCGCCCGCTCGACGCGGAGACGGTGGACTCGCGCGAGCGGTACATGGTGATGAACGGGCGGCCGGTGCGGGAGTACTTCGAGGACGTGGTGCCGAAGCTGGTGCACGAGGTCGCCGAACAGGCCGGGGTTTCGCTGGAACAGATCGACCACTTCGTCTTCCACCAGGCCAATCCGCAGATGCTGGCGGACTGCATCGAGACCATGGGGCTGGACCCGGCGAAGTGCCCGGTTCCCGGCGTCTACAGCGGCAACACCGGCTCGGCGTCGATCCCGCTGGTGCTGAGCCAGCTGGAGGCCAAGCGCGGCGACCTGGTGATGATGGCGGCGATCGGGTCCGGGATGACCGCGGGCGCGGCAGTGCTGCGCTGGTACTGACCGGGCCGGTGCGGAGAGAAGGGCGGTGACCGGGATGGAACAGCTTCCGGTGTTCGTGTACGGGACCCTGCGCAGCGGGCAGCGCAACCACGGGCTGATCGCCGAACGGGTGGCGCAGCGGTTCCCGGCCAGAGTCAGCGGGCTCGGCCTGTTCGGCGATCGGATCCCGTTCGCGCTGGACCGCCCGGGCCAGGAGGTGATCGGCGAGCTGATGGTGCTCGCCGAGGCGCAGTACGAGGCCGCGATGGCCGATCTGGACCGGCTGGAGAAATACCATCCGGAGCGCCCCGGGGATTGCCTCTACACCCGGGTGCGCAGGCCGGTCTCCTACCTCGCCGCGAGCGGCGAATGGGCGGAGGTGCCCGCGTGGCTGTACCTGACCGGACAGGCCGCGCGAGGCCGGTACGACGAGAACGTGCCGATTCTGGGCGGGGACTGGGTGGCTGTGCAGACCGGGTGAGCGCGCGCCAGGCAACGCGAATGCGGCTTTCGGGAGAGTCCCGAAAGCCGCATTCGTTTTTCCGCGGGTGCTCCTCAGGCGGGGTGCGGCGCGCGGATGCCGCGGAATTCCCAGTCGCCGCCCAGCGCGGTGGAGCGGACCTGCTCGGATTCGGTCGGCTGCGCGCCGATCGGGCCGGTGACCGGGACCGGGCCGGACACCACGGTGTTGCGCAGGGTGCCGAGGCCGTCCGCGGAGACCTCGACGGTGTCGCCCGGCTGGATCGGCCGGGAGTTCGCCGGGGTGCCGGTGAGCAGGACGTCGCCGGGGTGCAGGGTGATCAGGCGCGCGATGTCGGCGACGAGGTAGTGCATGTCCCAGGTCATCTCGTCCGTGCTGCCCTCCTGGACCACCTCGCCGTTCACCCGCGTGCGCAGCCAGCGCCCGCGCGGGTCCCAGCCTTCGACCAGGCCGGGGCCGAGCGGGCAGAGGGTGTCCGCGCCTTTGACCCGCAGCATCGAGCCCTCGTCGGTGTCCCGGAAGTCGTGCAGGCCGAGGTCGTTGGCCAGCGTGTAGCCCCGGATGTGCGCGGGAGCCTCGTCGACGCTGATGTTGCGCGCGGTCCGGCCGATCACGACGGCGATCTCGCCCTCGTAGTTCAGCCACTTGCAGCCCTCCGGCCGCACCACGTGTCCATTGTGGCCGGTCAAAGTGGACACCGGCTTGTGGAAGTAGGTGGGGGCCGAACGCGGTTTCGCGCAGAACTCCTCGAACCGGCTCCGGTGGTTGAGGTGCACGGCGATGATCTTGCTGGGAGTCGCGGCCGGCAGGTGCACGGCGTCCTCGGCGGCGATCGTGCGGCCGTCCGGGGCGACCAGTGTGTCGCCGTCGCGGCGGACTTCGACCGGGGCGCCCTCGAGGAGGATCCTGCGGTATTCGGTGGTCATCGGTTCGCTCCCGTCCATCCGCCGGCCGGCCGGTCGAACCACAGGTGGATCTGCCCGGTGCCGATCGCGTTCTCGTATTCGCTGTAGCGCCGCGCGGAGGCGGTGCAGTCCTGTTCGCCGAGCGCACCGGCCAGCATCAGGTAGTGCGCGAAACCGGCTTCCGGCTTGAACCGGAGGAAGTCCGGCATGGTGGCCAGCACCTTCGCGTGGTCGCCGGATTCGAACCAGTCGATGCGCTCGGCGTCGGCGGTCACCGCTTCCGGGCTGAAAATGTGCTCGGCGCCCGCTGCTTCGTGGTCGCGCAGTTCGCGCAGCGAGCGGAACCGGTGGCTGAGCGCGCCCGAGGCGATCAACAGCACCCGCCGGTCGGTGGCGGCGATCGCGTCGGCGAGTGCGCGGCCCAGCCGGAGGTGGTCCTCGGCGTCGCCGGTCTGGCAGACGCTGACGCTGAGCCAGCGTTTGCCGGGAACTCCCAGATACGTCCACAGGTTCACGGTGGCGTACGAAATCGGCAGGCACGGGTCGTCGATCGGGGTGATCCACGTGCCGTGCGCCTCGGCGCGAGCGGCCAATGCGTGCGCCAGTTCCGGGTCGCCGGGGAAGTCGTACGGGACGCGGCTCATGCCGCGCGGGAGTTCGTCCGAAGTGAACAGTCCGGCGCGGACGGCATGCGAGGCGACCACGAATTCCACGGTGGTCGCCCAGTGGGAATCGAAGACGACCACCGTGTCGTAGTCGACGACGTCGAAAACCTCCTTGCGCAGCTTGCGCAATCCGGTGACCAAAGTGGACTCTTCGCCGTGGTTCAGTTCCCGCCGCGTCGCTTCCGGCAACATGATCGTCGGCACGTGCGACAGCAGCCCGCCGCCGGCTGTCTCGCCCATCTACATCCATCCCTTCGGGCTGGTGACGGTGTTCTTGACATCGCAGAAGAAATCGAAGCTCCAGGTGCCGCCCTCGCGGCCGATGCCGGAGCGGCGGGCACCGCCGAACGGCGCGCGCAGGTCGCGCACGAAGAAGCAGTTCACCCAGACCGTGCCCGCGGTGAGCGCGGCGGAGACCCGTTCCGCCCTGGCCGGATCGCCGGTGACCACAGTGGCCGCCAGCCCGAAACGCGTGTTCCCGGCGAGCGCGACGCCCTCGTCCTCGGAGCCGAATTCCTCCAGCGTCAGCACCGGGCCGAACACCTCCTCGCGGAGGATTTCCGCGCCCTCTTGCGCACCGGCGAGCAGCGTGGGCCGGTAGTAGTTGCCGCCGAGGCTGGTGTTCGGGCCGCCGCCTTCGAGAATCTGCCCGCCGTCGGCGACGGCCCGCCGGACGAAGCCGTCGACGCGCTTGAGGTGGTCCGGGTGGATATTCGGGCCTAGGTCGGTGTCCGGCAGCCGGGGGTCGCCTTGGCGCAGGCCGCGGATGGCGGCGCGGAGCCGTTCGGTGAATTCAGCCGCGACGGGCGAGTGGACCAGGATCCGGGTGGCGGCAAGGCAAACCTGGCCCGCGTTGTCGAACTGCTCGACGGCCAGCTCGACCGCGAGGCCGAGGTCGGCGTCGTCGAAGACCAGCAGCGGCGACTTCCCGCCGAGTTCCATCGACACCGGCGTGAGGTGCTCGGCCGCGGCGGCCGAAATGCGCTGGGCGGTCGGCTCGGAACCGGTGAAGCTGATCCGCCGGACGTCCGGATGCGCGCACAGCGCCGCGCCCGCCTCGGGGCCGAGTCCCTGCACCACGTTGAACACGCCGTCCGGCAATCCGGCATCGGCGGTGATGCCGGCCAGCAGCGACGCGGTCATCGGCGACCATTCCGCCGGCTTCAGCACCACGGTGTTGCCCGCGGCCAATGCCGGGGCGATCTTCCACGACGCCAGCATCAGCGGCGCGTTCCACGGGGTGATCAGCGCGCAGACCCCGGCGGGATCCCACGACACGCGGTTGCGGTGGCCCCGGGTGTCGAACTCGGGATGGCTCAGCTCGCCGGTGAGCCAGTCGGCGAAGAAACGGAAATTGTGCGCCACCCGCGGCATCACGCCGCGCAGATGCGAGCGCAGCAAGGCGCCGTTGTCCTCGGTTTCGACCGCCGCGAGTTCCGGTGTCCGGCGCTCCACCTCGTCGGCGATCCGGTGCAGCAGTTCGGCCCGCCGCTGCGGGCTGGTGCGCCGCCATTGCCCGAACGCGGTGGCCGCGGCCCGCACCGCAGCGTCCGCTTCGGCCGGGCCGCCGCGCGCGAACTCCCCGAGCACGCGCCCGTCGATCGGCGAGATCGACGCGAAGCGTTCGGCGGATTCGACTCGTTTGCCGCCGATCCAGTGCCCGGTGCCGACCGGGGTCCCGGAAACTGTCGTCACCGGCATGCAGCTCCCTCGAACGAATTCTGGGTGGACGTTCGCGACGTTAGTCGGCGCTTCGGCGAATCGGCAATAAAGTGCGCTGGCCCGCCTGCCATTCGAGACACCCGGGTGCCAACAGAGACAGTTTTTCCCATGGCTAGGGGTCTTCCGGGTCGCTACGCTGAGCCGAGAGAACAGGCGACGCGGTCGTTTCTGTTCGTGTTTCCCCATTTCCCGGAAAGGCGATGGTTGATCGTGGAGAACGCCGGAACGGTGCGGATCCAGTATCCCGACCTGATCGGCACCGAACGCGGGCGCGATCTGCCGTCGGAGGTATTCGATTCCCTTTCCGGCGGGCTGCACTTCTGCCGCGCGGTCTACTACACCACCACCCAGGGAGTCGCGCTCGACGGCGAGCATTCGCTGTCCGACGGCCTGCCGGACGTGCTGTTCCGGCCGGACCGCTCGACGCTGGCCCCGATGCCGTGGGAACCCGGCTACCAGTCCTGCCTCGGCGACATGCTCGACCCGGCGACCGGGCTGGCGATCGGGGAATGCCCGCGCGGCGCGGTGAAAACGGCGGTGCAGCGGCTCGCCGGGCTCGGCTCCAGCGCGGTGATCGGGCCGGAACTGGAGTTCTTCGTGCTGTCCGGCCAGGACGGCGGCTGGACCCGCTACGGGGATTCTTCCGGCAACGTCTACCGCGTCGGGCACCGCGGCGATCCGGACGGGCTGGCCCCGGCGCTGCTGACCATGCTGCGCGCGGCCGACCTGGACGCGACCGCGGTCAACCACGAGTTCGCCGCCGGCCAGTTCGAGGTCAACCTCGGCCACTCGGCCGCGCTGGACGCCGCCGACCGCGCGTTCCGGTTCAAGCACGCGGTGCGCGAGTTCGTCGCCCAGCGCGGGCTGACCGCGACCTTCGTCGGCAAGCCGTTCAACGAGGAGGGCGGCTCGGGTTTCCACTTGCACCTGTCGCTGCTCGACGAGGACGGCCGCAACCAGTTCGCCGCCGCCGGCGCGCCCGCGGGACTCTCGGCCACCGCGCGGCACGCCGTCGGCGGCATCCTCCGCCACGCCCCGGCGCTGTGCGCGCTGCTGGCGCCGACGGTGAACGCCTACCGCAGGCTCGGCCCGGACACGCTGGCTCCCGCGCTGGCCGACTGGGGCCTGGACAACCGCTCCACGATGGTGCGGGTGCCGCCCGAGCGCGGCGAGGCCACCCGGCTGGAGGTGCGCCTCGGCGACGCCGCGGCGAGCCCGTACCTGGCCGTCACCGGGGTGCTGGCGGCGGTCGCGCTCGGCATCGAGGGCCGGGTGGAGCCGCCCGATCCGACCAGCGGCTACGGCTACGACGGGGCCCGCGCCCCGGCGCTGCCGGAAACGCTCGACGCCGCGCTCGACGCGCTGGCCGCCGACGACGAGTTCGCCGACGCGGCGGGCAAGGACCTGGTGGCCGCCTTCGACCGGGTCAAACGCGACGAGACGGCCCGCTTCCGGCGCTGGGTGACCGACTGGGAGCTGCGCGAGTACCTGCCGCACCTGTGACGCACCCCCGAGACCGAGCTGACGAGGATTCCCGATGCGCCTGGACGAAGTGGACCTGTCCGACGTGGACCGGTTCCTGGACCCCGAGACCCCGTGGCGGATGTTCGACGTCCTGCGCGAGCAGAGCCCGGTGCACTGGCAGCCCGAGGCCGCGCCGAACAGCGGGTTCTGGGCGGTCACCCGCTACCGCGACCTGGTCGCGGTCAACCGGGACCCGGCGACCTTCACCTCCGAGCAGTTCACCAACCTGGAGGAGGTCACCGATCCGGCGCTGCGGGACCGGCGGCGTTCGCTGATGGAGACCGACGGCGAACGGCACCGGGCGATGCGGCTGCTGCTCAGCCGCGAGTTCAGCCCGAAGCTCGTGTCGCGGTACGCGGTGTTCCTTCGCGGGCTGACAGCGTCCACTTTGGACAACGCGCTGGCCGGGGATTCGTTCGACCTCGTCGCCGAGATCGCCGCCGAGCTGCCGATCATGGTGCTGGCGCGGCTGATGCTGGACGTGCCCGCCGAGGACACCGGCAAGCTGATCGCCTGGGGCAACCGGATCATCGGCAACAACGACCCGGACTGCGCCGACGTCCTGCTGGAGAGCGAGGACAGCGAACGCTACAAGCACGTCCCGTTCCGCAGCCCGGCCGCGCTGGAAATCTTCGAGTACGGCCGGGCGCTCGCCGGGAAACGGCGCGGCGGCAACGGAACCGACCTGGTCAGCAGGCTGGTGAACACCGTGCCGCGCGACGGGATCCCGCTCACGCCCACCGATTTCGACAACTACTTCCTGCTGCTGGTGGTCGCGGGCAACGAAACCACCCGGCACGCCATCTCGGCCGCGGTGCACGCGCTCGCGGAGAACCCGGCGCAATGGTGGCGGCTCAAGGAGAACCCGGCGCTGCTGGACACCGCGGTGGAGGAGTTCCTGCGCTGGGCGTCGCCGGTCTACCACTTCCGCCGCACGGCCACCCGGGACGCGGAGATCAGCGGCCGGCGCGTGCGCGCGGGCGAGAAGGTGGTGCTGTGGTTCGCCTCCGGCAACCGCGACGAGGCCGCCTTCGAGAAGCCGTACGAGTTCGACGTCGGGCGCAAGCCCAACGAGCACCTGACCTTCGGGCTCGGCGGTCCGCACTTCTGCCTCGGCGCCGCGCTGGCCCGCCTCGAACTGCGGATCCTGTTCGAGGAATTGCTGGCCAGAGTCGAGCAGATCCGGCTCGCGGGCCCGGTGACCCGGCTGCGGTCCAACTTCGTCAACGGGATCAAGACGCTGCCGGTGACCGTCACCAGGTGAAGCTTCTCGAAAGGCTGGACACGGTGGATCTTCCCTACTGGATCGGGCGTGCGGTCGAAGGGCACGGGCAGTGGACGTCGACCTTCGCGCCGTACGAGCGGCATCCCTCGCTGGAGATCAGCGACGACCGTTTCGGCACGGTCTTCGAGAACTACGAGAAGCTGCTGCACGGCAACTACCCGTTCTTCCACCCGCGCTACATCGGGCAGATGCTCAAGCCGCCGCACGAGGCCGCGGTGGTCGCCTACCTCAGCGCGATGCTGATCAACCCCAACAACCACTCCTCCGATGGCGGCCCGGTCACCGACCGGATGGAGCGGGAGGTGATCGACCAGCTCGCCGCCATGTTCGGCTTCGAGACCCATCTCGGGCACCTCACCTCGAGCGGCACCATGGCGAACCTGGAGGCGCTCTACGTCGCCCGCTGCCTGCACCCGGACCGCGGCGTGGCCTACAGCTCGGCCAGCCACTACACGCACGAGCGGATGACCCGGCTGCTGGGCATGGACTCCTACGCGGTGCCAGCCGACCGGTACGGCCGGATGGACCTGGACGCGCTGGAAGACCTGCTGCGCACCGGGAAGGCGGGCACGGTCGTGCTCACCCTCGGCACCACTGGCGTCGGCGCGCTCGACCCGCTGGCCGAGGCGATGGAACTGCGCGAGCGCTACGGCGTGCGGTTCCACGTCGACGCCGCCTACGGCGGGTTCTACTCGGTGCTCGCGGGCACGCTCGGGCTGGACCCCGCGCCGTGGGCGGCGATCCGCGATTGCGATTCGGTGGTGGTGGACCCGCACAAACAGGGCCTGCAGCCCTACGGCTGCGGGTCGGTGATCTTCGCCGATCCCGACGTCGCGAAGTTCTACGTGCACGATTCGCCCTACACCTACTTCACCCCGGCGGACCTGCACCTCGGCGAGATCAGCCTGGAGTGCTCGCGGGCCGGGGCGACGGCCGCCGCGCTGTGGTTCACCTTCCAGCTGCTGGCCCCGACCGCGGACGGCCTCGGCGAGGTGCTCGCCGCCAACCGCCGCGCCGCGCTGCGCCTCTCGGAGCTGATGGCGGATTCGGACCGGCTGCGGCTGCACCAGGAACCGGACCTGGACATCGTGACCTACTTCCCGCGCCGGGCGGGGGATTCGCTGTCCGGGATCGACCGCGCCTGCGCGGCGATGCTGGAGGCGGGCATGCACGACGGCGCCGACCCGGTGTTCCTGAGCCTGATGCGGATCGAACGCGAGGCGTTCGCGCAGCTGCACCCGCAGGTGCGGCCGGACGCGAAGTCCACCCGGATCCTGCGCAGCGTGCTGATGAAGCCCGAATCCGAGACCTATGTGGACGAACTGCACCAGCGCCTGGAGCGGCTGAGCGCGAGCCAGGGGAAAGAAGGCTGAGTTGACCGAAACCACGACAACCGAAACCACGCGTCCGGGGCCGCCCCCGCCGCTGACCGACGGCGGCGCGGCACAGCTGGAATGGCTGCGGCGGATGCGGGCCGAGGAACCGGTGCACCGCGACGAGCACGGCGTGTTCCACATCTTCCGGTACGACGACGTGCGGCGGGTGGCCAGCGATCCCGGGGTGTTCTCCTCCGGCCTCAACCGCGACGTGCTCGGCGCGGAGGACATCACCCGCGGCAACCCGGCGTGGACCGACCCGCCCGAGCACCGCAGGCTGCGCTCGCTGGTCGGCCAGGCGTTCACCAAGACGAACGTGCGCGAATACGAGCGCCGCACCTACGAACTGGGCAACGCGCTGCTCGACGAACTCGACGGGCAGGACCGGTTCGACCTCGTCGAGAAGTTCGTCTGGCCGCTGCCGGCGATGCTGATCGCCGAACTGCTCGGCGTGCCGGTGTCGGACCGCCAGCTGTTCCTGAGCTACGCGGACAAACTCGCGTCGCTGCAGGTCGGGGATCCCACCGACGACGAAGAGGGCTACGGCGGCATGATGAGCCGCGTCACCGGCGAGATCCGCGGCTACCTGACCGAGCAGTACCGCGGCAGGCTCGCCGCCCCCGCCGACGACCTGATCAGCAAACTCGCCGCGGCCGAGGACGACGGCAGCAGGCTGGACGAGGACGAGGTCGTCAACATCTGCCTGGCGCTGCTGTTCGTCGGGCACTTCAGCACCAACGGGCTGATCGGCAACATGCTGCTCTGCCTGGACGAGCACCCGGACGTGGCGGCCCGCCTGCGCGCCGACCGGAGCCTGATCCCGGCCGCGGTCGAGGAAGTGCTGCGCTACCGGCCGTCGGGCACCCGGTTCATGCGGGTGACCAGCCAGGACACCGAGGTGGCCGGCGTCGGCATCCCGGCGCGGTCGCTGGTGATGCTCTGGTTCTCCTCGGCCAACCGCGACGAGCGGCGGTTCGAGCGGCCCGACGAGTTCGACATCGGCCGCACGCCCAACGGGCACATCAGTTTCGGGCACGGCATCCACTTCTGCGTGGGAGCCCCGCTGTCCCGGATGGAGGCGGCGGTCTCGGCGAACCTGCTGTTCGACCGCTTCGCCGACCTTCGCATCGAAAGCGGCGACCCGCTGCCCTTCTACGAGCAGGGCATGTGGGCGCCGCGGCGGATCCCGGTGGCGGTGCGCCGGGCCTGACCGGGACGCGAAGGCGGCCCGGAGACCCAAGGAGAGGAAGAAAATGGCCGAGACCGAAGAGAAGAAGCCCGCCGAGGGCAACTTCATCAAGAACTACATCAACGACATCCTCGACAGCACCAAGACGCTGGTCGAACGGGACAAGAACACGATTTTCCTGTACCTGGCCAGCATCGTGCGCAGCACGGAGGGCGTCATCGACCGGGTGCTGAAGGAGGTCGAGCACGCCGAGAACGACATCTGGGGCTCGATCAAGGCCCCGGTCAGCAGCGGGGACAACACCGCGCACATCAACGAGCTGACGGAGCTGAAGGCTTCGCTGGACGATCTGAACGCGAAGATCGACAAGCTTTCGGCGGCGAAGATGTACACCGAACGCGTGGCTGACTGAGCTTCTGGCTCCCCGCTCCCGCTGACGTCCGTGAGGGGAACCCTGAAGGAATCTGATTCCTTCGGGGTTCCCCTCACGGACTTTGGCCCGGGGCGACGGCAGCGGCGCGCAGGGAAAAGCCCCCGCTTCCTTGGGAAGCGGGGGCTTCTCGGTGCGCCAGTCTCAGCCGACCGGCGCGTTGTTGGCCTCGATGAACGAAGCGATCGCCCCGATCGACCGGAAGTTGTCCAGCGTGAGATCCCCGCCGCGCACGGCGATCCCGAACTCCTTTTCCAGCCAGACCACGATCTGCACGGCGAACAGCGAGTTCAGGTGCCCGCCGGTGAACAGGTCCTCGTCGTCGGGCAGGGTTTTGCCGCCGAGGTGCGCGGTGATGAACTCGCGCACCGTGGTCAGGTGGTTCTCCATGGATGGCACCTTTCGTTCAGGCGTATTCGTAGAAACCGCGGCCGGTTTTGACCCCGTGCAGCCCGGCGTCGACCAGCCGGGTCAGCAGCGGGCACGGCCGGTATTTGCTGTCCCGCAGGCTGTCGTGGATCACCTCCAGCGACAGCAGGACGGTGTCGAGGCCGATCAGGTCGGCGGTGGCCAGCGGCCCCATCCGGTGCCCGAAGCAGTCCTTGAACAGCCGGTCGATGTCGGCGGCCGAATCGGCGACGCCCTCGTGCAGCAGGAAGATCGCCTCGTTGACGGTCAGCATCATCACCCGGTTGGTCACGAAGCCCGCCGCGTCGTTGACCACGATGCTGTCGCGGCCCGCCGAGCGGAACAGCTCCTGGGTGCGCTCCACGGTGGCGGCCGAGGTGTGCGTCCCGCGGATCACCTCGACCAGCGGCTTGAGCGGCGCGGGGTTCATGATGTGCGTGCCGATCACCCGGTCGGCCCGTTCGGTGCGCCCGGCCAGCCGGGTGATCGAGACGGCCGAGGTGTTCACGCCGATGACGCAGTGCGGCGGGCACACCGAGTCCAACTGCGGGTACAGCGCTTCCTTGATCTCCCGTTTCTCGGTGACGTTCTCCACCACGAAGTCGCTGTTCTTCAGGTCGTGGAGATTGCCGGAGAACACGATGCGGCCGGTCACCTCCGCCGGGTCCAGCCGCGGCATCGAAGCGTCGACCAGCGGGTAGCAGGCCACGTTGCGCTCGATCAGCTCGCGGGACCTGGTCAGCGCGGCCTCGGCGGTGTCGACCAGCACCACCTGGTGCCCGGCCGCGGCGAACAGGTGCGCCACCCCGGTGCCCATCGTGCCGGCGCCGACGACGCCGATGTTTTCCTTTGCCTGCGGCACAGCCATCGCAACCATCACAGCCTCACCCTCGGATTCGTCTCGGTACGCACGTCCTCCGGCCATCCGGCCGGGTCCACGCCGTGGCGGCACAGGAACGCGTAGGTGAACCGCTCCAGGCCGACGCCCGCGCAGCCGGTGATCACCGGGCCGGGCCCGCCGTCGTGCGGGCTGATCCCGAACGACCGGCCGAAGAAGTCGTCGTGGAAGTTGAACGAGGCGGCGGCGAGGGTCTTGTCCGGCCCGATCGGCAGCCGCAGTTCGTATTTGAGTTCCAGCAGCCGCTGCGACCACGCCCGCTGCGGGGATTCGACGCTGCCGAAGAACGGGTCGTTGCCGACCTCGCAGTGCCCGCCCAGCCCCAGTTCCGCGGCGAACGCGGTGGTCAGCTCCAGCATGCGGCGCCGCTGGTCGAGCACCGTTTCCCGGTCGCCGAGGAAGACGATCTCGCGGATGGTGAAGTCCCACAGGCGTTCCAGCGAGCGCCAGTACCGCGATTCGTGCCGGAAGGACTTGCCGCGCGCGGTGATCACCAGGCCGGGCGAGGGCAGCGGCCGGTCCTGCAGATGCCGGTAGGTGTGGTAGCACATGGTCGGCGGGAGACAGTGCGAGGTGTCCCCGCAGTAGTCCAGCAGCCCGGGCAGCCCGCCGTCGGCGGCCTGGACGTCGGCGAGGAAGCCGCGGTAGTTGTCCGCGTCCGCGTGCAGCCGGGTGACCAGCATCAAAAAGTGCGGGAACGAGCTGAAATACCCGCACCGGCGCATCGTCTCGGTCGCGATCAGCGTCGGGTACCGGTACTGGCGCGCCCCGAATTCGGCGGAGACCAGTCCGGTCAGGCGCCGGTCGAAGTACTCCATCAGCCCGGTGACGACCGGGCCGAGGGCGAACTGCCCGGGTCCCATGTGGACGAGTTCGCCCGAGCCGAGCAGTTCCTCGGCGACGTCGTGCACCGCGCCGGAATGCGGCGAGGTCCAGACGATCCTCGGCGGCCCGGCCCGCTGCGGCCGGACCTCCTCGTCGGCCATCCGGTTGAGCTTGGCCGCGAGCGCGCCGGGGTCGGCGGGACCGTCGGTGCTCAGCACGACCTCGGTCAGGTCGCCGCCGTCCCCGGGCAGCTTGAAGTCCACAATGGACTCGGAAAGGAAGTACACGCGCTGGGCCAGCTCGCCGGCCAGTTCGGCGGGCAGCGGTTCGGTCAGCGCGATGCGGTGTTCGGCCATGGTGGCTCCTCTGCGGTTGCGCTCAGCCGGGCACGCCGAGCAGGCTGGCGACGATGTCGCGCTGGATTTCCGAGGTGCCGCCGTAGATCGTGCCGCCGAGCGCGTCCCGGAGTTCGCGTTCGACGCCGAACTCGGTCAGGTACCCGCGCGCGCCGTGCAGCTGGACGGCGTCGAGCATGGAACTGAGGTGGCTTTCGCTGATCGCCAGCTTGGCGATCGCGGAGTCGAGCGGAGCCAGGTGGCCCTCGCGTTTGCGCCAGGCGACCTTGTACAGCGCCAGCCGGGCCAGCTCCAGGCGGACCTTCATGTCGGCGATGCGGTGCCGGACCGCCTGGTTGACGCCGATCGGCTTGCCGAACTGCACGCGGTCGCGGGCGCGGGCGACGCAGTCGTCGAGCACCCGGTCCATCACGCCGATCTGGCTGGCGAACAGCAGGCTGCGCTCCCAGTCGATGGAGCTGGTGAACAGGTTGAACCCGTTGCCCTCGGCGCCGAGCAGGCGGTCCGCGGGCACCCGGCAGCCGTCGAATTCCACCTGCCCCATCTCGGTCGACCGCAGCCCGGCCTTCTCCCAGCTGCGGGTCACCGAGACCCCGGGCAGGTCGCGGGTCACCACGAACGCTGTCAATGCGCCGGCCGCGGGGGCGTCCGGGCCGCCGGTGCGGGCGAAGGTCAGGAAAACGTCGGCGACCGGGGCGTTCGAGATGAAGGTTTTGGTGCCGTGCAATACGTACTCGTCGCCGTCGCGGACAGCGGTGGTGTGCATGCCCAGCACGTCCGAGCCGGAGCCGGGTTCGGTCAGCGCGTGCGCCCCGATCAGCGAACCGTCGGCCAGTCCCGGCAGGAAGCGCTGCTTCTGCTCCTCGGTGCCGTGCTCGACGAGGTAGACCGCGCACGCCCAGAGGTGGTTGTTCAGCGCGAACACCAGGCCGTTGTCCCGGCAGCCGTAGCCGAGCGCTTCGAGGCCGACGGCGATGGTGACCGGGTCGAGCCCGGATCCGCCGTAAGCGGCGGGGATCGGCCAGCCGGTGAGGCCGAAGCTCGCGCATTTTTTCCACGATTCCCGGTCCAGCCGGGCGTGGCGGTCGCTCTCGGCCGCCGCTTCGTTCAGCTCGGCCCTGGCGAACCGGATGACCGACCGGCGCAGCGCCGTTTGCTCGGCAGTGATGCTGAAGTCCACCGAAGGATGCCCTCTCGTCCGCAGGTTTCCGGGTTGTACGGGGGAGTCACGCGGGTTTCCGGTCGCGCTCGCGGGCGGCGAGCGGGCGCACCAGCATTTCCGTCCGCAGCTCGACGATCAGGCGGTGCAGCGCGGCCGGGTGCTCTCCGGCGAGCCAGTCGTCCGCCGCGGCGAGGTTGCCCGGGGTCAGTTCCCAGCCGGGGAAGAGGTGGACCACCGCGGGCAGCGCGCGTTCGCTGGACCGCCGCGCCCAGACCTCGCCGATCTCGGCGAAATAGCGGGCGCCGTACCCGGTCAGCAGTTCGCGCTGCGCGGGGTGGCGGAAGCCGCTGACGATGGCGTCGCTGACCGCGTTGGGCAGTTCGTCGTCGGTCAGCGCTCGCCGCCACGCCTCGGCTTTCGCTTCCGGGGTGGGGATCAGGGCGCGGGCCCGTTCCGCTTGCCGTCGGCCCGCGGCGGTGTCGTCCAGCTCGAGCGTCGCGCCGATTTCCTTTTCCCCGCAACGACCGTGGGCGACCAGTGCCTGCAGCAACCGCCAGCGCAGGTCGGTGTCCACCGTCAATCCGGCCAGCGGCGCGGTTCCGTCCAGCCAGCCGGACAACTGGTCGAGGAGTGCGTCCTCCAGCGGAGCGGCGGCCAGCGCGTTGACGAAGGTGAGCTGCCGGTCCGAGCCAGGTTCGGCGTCGGCGGCCAGTTTCCGGAGCACGCGGGCGAATTCCGGCCAGCCGTGCTGCCTTGCCCATTCGGGGTCGGCGAAGGAATCGAGCGCGGTGCGCGCCTGGGTGAGCAGGGTTTCCACCACGCTCAGCTCGGTCTCGGCGGCGATGCCCCCGGCGACCAGCTTGACGTAGTCCCTGGCGCGGAACTCGGCCGTGCGGGTCATTTCCCAGGCCGCCGACCAGCAGAGACTGCGGGGGAGCGGGTCGGTGATGTCGGCGATGCGGTCGATCAGCGTCGTCAGCGACCGCGGGTCAAGGCGCAGGCCGCAGTAGGTCAGGTCGTCGTCGTTGACCAGCACCAGCTCGCCTGCCGGGGTGCCGTCGAGTTCGGGGACGGGGGTCAGCTCGCCGGTGATGTCCAGCTCGATCCGGTTGGCGCGCACCAGTTTCCCGGCGTCGTCGGACCGGTAGACGCCGATGGCGACCCGGTGCGTCCGGCGTTCGCCCGCCCCGGGTTCGGCACCGCTCTGTTCGACGGCGAAGCTGGCGAACCGGCCTTCACTGTCGACTTCGTAGCGCGGCCGCAGGGTGTTCAGGCCGGTCGTTTCCAGCCATTCGGCACTCCACCACGACAGGTCGCGGCCAGAGGCTTCTTCCAGCGCTGCCAGCAGGTCGGCGAGCGTGGCGTTGCCCCAGGCGTGCTTGCCGAAGTACACCTTGAGCCCGGCGAGGAAGTTGTCCAGGCCGACGTAGGCGACGAGCTGCTTGAGGACGCTCGCGCCCTTGGCGTAGGTGATGCCGTCGAAGTTGACCTCGACCGCGTGCAGGTCGACGATGTCGGCCGCGATCGGGTGCGTCGACGGGAGCTGGTCCTGCTGGTATGCCCACGCTTTTTCGACGTTGGCGAAGCTGGTCCACGCGTTCCGGTACTCCGTCGCCTCGGTCAGGGCGAGCACGCTGGCGAAGGTCGCGAAGGACTCGTTCAGCCACAGGTCGTCCCACCAGCGCATGGTGACCAGGTCGCCGAACCACATGTGCGCCATCTCGTGCAGCAGCGTCTCGGCGCGCCGCTCGTAGGCGTAGTGCGTGACCCGAGACCGGAACACGAAGTCTTCGAGGAACGTGACCGCGCCGGCGTTTTCCATCGCGCCCGCGTTGAACTCCGGTACGAACAGCTGGTCGTACTTGGAGAACGGGTACGGCGTGCCGAATTTCTCGTGGTAGAAGGCGAAACCCTGTTTGGTCTCGGCGAACAGCCGGTCGGCGTCGAGGTGCTCGGCGAGCGACGCGCGGCAGTAGAGACCGAGCGGGATCTCGCCGTGCTCGTCGCGGTAGGTGTCGTGCCACGAGGCGAACGGACCCGCGACGAGCGCGACGAGATAAGTCGGGAGCCGGGCGCTCGGCGTAAACGCCGTGGTGACCGCGCCGTTCCCGGCATCGTGGGTTGCTGCGGGTTTGGTATTGCCGACGATCGACCACTCGGCGGGCGCGGTCACTTCGAGGGTGAAGCTCGCCTTCAGGTCGGGCTGGTCGAAGCAGGCGAACATGCGCTTCGCGTCGGCGGTCTCGAACTGGGTGTAGAGATACACGCTGTCGTCGACCGGGTCGACGAACCGGTGCAGGCCCTCGCCGGTGTTCATGTACCGGCACTCGGCGTGCACGACGAGTTCGTTGGTCTCGGCCAGTTCGGGCAGCGCGAGACCGTCTTCTTCGCGGTAGCCGGACACGTCGAGCGGAACGCCGTTGAGCGTGGCCGAGTGCACGCGGTCGGCGATCAGGTCGATCCAGGTCGGCTCGCGCCGGGCGCTGGCGAACCGGACCGTGGTGGTCGAGGAGAAAGTCGCGTCGCCGGTCAGGTCGAGCAAGATCCGGTACGACTCGACGGCCAGCAGCGCCGCGCGCTGTTGGGCCGCGACGCGGGACAGATTGGGACTGGCCACGAAAAACCCCTCGCTCGTGCGGTACCGGCAACCGTCAAACTAGCGAGGGAAATGCGTCCGGAAAATGCCGTCGATTGAACGCCAAATGAGACGCGGAAAACTGATAAAAAAGCGAATTGGCGGCGTTTGCTCAGCGGCGCGCGTGCTGTGCCAGCAACCGCGCGACGGCCCAGTCCTGGGCGGCCACGCCGACCGATTTGAACACCGTGCGCCCGGTCGCCTCTGGCGGCTTCGACAACGCGTCCCCGAGTTCGAGCACGCTTTCGCGCTCCAGCAGCCCGTTGTCCAGCGCGTGCCGGATTTCCCCGGCTCCGGCGGCCGCGTCGAACTGGTCGACCAGCACCGTCGAAGCGGTGGCCAGCAACTCGGCGGGGAGCTCCCGCATGGACGGCCGGAACGAGCCGATCGCGTTGACGTGGACGCGTTCCGGCAACGCGGACAGCTCGAACAAGGGGTCTTCGGCCGAGGTCGCGCAGCACACCACGTCGGCGTCGGCCACCGCCTCGGCGGCGCTCGCCGCTACTTGTACACGCAACCCGGGAAACTCGGCGGCCAGCACGTCCAGCAGCGGACTCACCCGCTGCGCGCTCCGGTTCCACACGCTCAGCTCGCTGATCTTGCGGACCGCCAGCACCGCGCGGACCTGGTCGGCCGCCTGCGCTCCGGCCCCGAGCAGGGCGAGCCCGGTCGCGTCCGGCGCGGCGAGCAGATCCGTCGCGACGCCCGCCGCGGCACCGGTGCGCAGGGCCGTGACCGCGCCCGCCTCAGCAGTGAGCTGGCCGCCGTCGTCCGTCCACACGAGAGTCGCGAGAATTGCCGGGTCGCGGTCGAGCACCACGCCCGCGGTCTTGACCACCGCCGCGCCGCTGGGAGCGTGGTGCGCGGTCATCACCAGCACCGCCTGCTCGTCGGTGCCGAAGACGAGCCGGGGCGGCTGGGAGAAATGCCCGGCCGCCAGGTCGGCGAACGCCTCGCGGACCGCGCCCACGGCCGCGGGCATCCCGACCGCGGCGCGGACGTCGTCGGCGCTGTAGTTCCCCAGTGCGGGCATCGGTTTTCCTCTTCCGGACGGCTTCAGGCGGCCCAGTCGCGCAGCACCGCTTCGTGGTGCGCGCCGGGCGGCGGGGGAGCGGCGGGAACGCCGGGGACGGTGCGGGAAAACTCCGGCGCCGGGGCGGGCTGCCGGATCCCGTCGCGGGTGAAGAACCGGCCGCGCGCTTGGTTGTGCGGGTGCTCGGCGACCTCGTCGAGCGAGAGCACCGGGCTCACGCAGGCGTCGGTGCCTTCGAAGACCTCGGCCCAGTGATCGCGCGGGTGCGCGGCGAACGCGCCGGCGAACCGCGCGCGCAGCACCGGCCAGCCTTCGCGGTCTTGCTGGCCGGGCAGGTCTTCGGTGTCCAGGCCGAGACCTTCGAGCAGCGCGCGGTAGAACTGCGGTTCGATGGCGCCGACGGCGACCCAGCGGCCGTCGCGGCAGGTGTAGGTGTCGTAGAAAGGCGCGCCGCCGTCGAGCAGGTTGGCCGCGCGTTCGTCCTGCCAGGAACCGTAGCCCCGCAGCATCCAGATCATCTGCATGAGCAGCCCGGCGCCGTCGATCATCGCCGCGTCGACCACCTGGCCGGCCCCGGAGCGCTCCCGCTCCCACAGCGCCGCGAGCACCCCGGCGACCAGGAACAGCGAACCGCCGCCGAAATCGCCGATCAGGTTGAGCGGGGGCGCGGGGCGGTCGCCGGTGCCGATCGCGTGCAGCGCGCCGGTCAGCGCGAGGTAGTTGATGTCGTGGCCGGCGCGGTCGGCGAGCGGCCCGGTGCGGCCCCAGCCGGTGATGCGGCCGTAGACCAGCCGGGGATTGCGGGCGAGGCAGTCGTCCGGGCCGACGCCGAGGCGTTCGGCCACGCCCGGCCGGAATCCTTCGAGCAGCACGTCCGCGCGGACGGCGAGACGGCGCACCAGATCGAGCCCCGCCGCCGATTTCAGGTCCGCGACCAGCGCCCGCCTGCCGCGCAGCAGATGGTCCGGCCGTCCGCCCGCGACGTCGAACCCGCCGCCGGGCCGGTCGACCCGCACCACGTCGGCCCCGAGATCGGCCAGCAGCATCGCGGCGTGCGGCGCGGGCCCGAGCCCGGCCAGTTCGAGCACCCGGAGGCCGGCCAGCGGGCCGGTCGGTGCGGTCACGGCGGTTTTCCCTTCGCCCCAGTCGATTGTCCTGTCCCCGTTCCTAGCCGAGCCCGCGCGTCGTGTCCAGGGTGGACCGGCGCGGCCCTTTCCCCGGGGGCCGGATCACTCGGACAGCCCAGCGATTCGCGGTGCGGCGGCGCCGCGCGCGGGACTTCCGTCTTGTTGCGGGGGCGAGAATTCCGTTGCTAATCTCGGATTGTCAGTATGCCTTGACATGGGTGGCCTGGGGGCCCGAGGGGACATGGCTGGGTTGGGGGCCCGGGGTCGGTCGCCGGACGAGCGCCGGTGTCGCTTCCGCCGGTTTCCGTGCACCGCGAGTTTTCCATTCATGTTCTGTGGCGCGACAATTCCTGTGGGGTGCTGATGGTGCGGGCGGATGGCAGCGGTGTGTCCGGGGCCTGCGCGGACTGGGTCCGGGCCGAACTCGGGCGCTGCCCGGTGGAGCTGGTGGCGGTCGCCGCGCTGTCGGTCGCGGGTTCGCCGCGGCGGGCGGGCGAAAACGAAGCGCACACGGAATCCCTGGCCGAAGCGGGCGGCGAGCTGCCGCCGATTCTGGTGCACGTCCCGTCGATGCGCGTGATCGACGGCGCGCACCGGGTGCGCGCGGCGCTGCTGCGCGGAACCACGCACCTTGAGGCACACTGCTACCAGGGCAGCGAAGCGGACGCGTTCGTGCTGTCGGTGTGCCTCAACACCGCGCACGGGCTGCCGCTGACGCGGGCCGACCGGCGGGCGGCGGCGCAGCGGATCCTCGCCTCGCACCCGCACTGGTCGAACCGCCGGATCGCGGCGGCGGCCGGACTGGCCGCGGGCACCGTGGCCGCGCTGCGCGAGCGTTCGACCGACGAGGATCGGCAGTCGAACGCCCGGGTGGGACGGGACGGCCGCCGCCGTCCGGTCAACGCGGCGGTGGGCCGCCGCCTGGCCGGGAAACTGCTGGCGGAGGAGCCGCAGGCCTCGCTGCGCTCGATCGCCCGGCGGGCCGGGATCTCGCCCGCGACCGTGCAGGACGTGCGACGGCGGCTGGCGGCCGGGGACGATCCGGTCCCCGCGCAGCGGCAGGCCCGCGAGCGGCGGCCCGCCGAGAGCCGCGCCTGGCAGGCGTCGGCGGCGGAACTGCGCCAGTCGCTGGAGCAGATGAAGCGGGACCCGGCACTGCGGTTCACCGAAACCGGCCGCGGCCTGCTGCGATGGCTCGACCGGCACGCCGCGGGCATGGGGGAGTGGGCGGGACACGCGCGGTCGGTGCCGAGCCACAGCGCGTCGCCGGTGGCGAACTTCGCGCGGATGTACGCCGCGGCGTGGTCGGACCTCGCGGCCTTGCTGGAGGACGACCGGCCGGCCGAACACTGGAACCCGCCCGCGGCGATTCGCTAGAAAGGGCGGACCCGCGAGGAAGGCGCTGACGATGAGCAATCCGTTCGATCAGGAAGACGGCGTGTTTCTGGTGCTGGTCAACGAAGAGGGGCAGCACTCGCTGTGGCCCGCCTCCGCCGGGATCCCCAGCGGCTGGACGAAGGTCCACGGCGAGGCGAGCCGCCGGGACTGCCTGGACTACGTCGAGGCGAACTGGACCGATCTGCGGCCGAAGTCCCTGATCGAGGCGATGAACCAGGCCCGGTGATCCCGGCGGGATCGCTGAGGCGCTGAGAAGTCCGGGGCGTGGTCTCCGCGTGAAGTGTCCGAAGAGGACTGTGCTGGCGGTCCGGGCGCCGCGCTCAAGCCTTGACCGCACGCAGGATGCGGGTAGCGCCTCCGCCCCCGCTGACCTCCGCCAACCGCAAGCCTCCCGCGGCGAAGAGGTCGCGGAACTCCCTCTCGGTCCGGACGGCGCCGCCGCAGGCGAGCGTGCACAGGTCGCTCATCGCGGCCACCGGATCGGGCGCGGCGTTCCCCTCCGGAAGGACCATGTCGAGCACGAACAACGTGCTGTCGGCGCGCATCGCCTGACCGCAGCCTCGCAGGATGCGGACGACGTCGTCGTCGCCCCAGTCGCAGAGCACGTTTTTGAGCACGTAGGCGTCGCGTCTGTCCGGAAGCGGATCGGCGAGGAAGTCCCCGGCGGTCAGCGCGCAACGGTCGGTGACCCCGGCCTCCAGCAGCACGTGGCGAGTGTTCGCAAGACCCGCTGGCTGGTCGAAGACGACGCCGCGGAGCCCGGGGTGTGCGGCCAGCAGCCCGGCCATGAGCATGCCGTTGCCGCCGCCCAAGTCGACGAGATCGCGGACGCCCGACAGGTCCAAGGCTTCGACCAGTTGCGGCACGTCCTGCCGTGCCACCGCCGCGCAGGATTCGTAGAACTCGGCCTGCGCCGCGGGGTTCTCGGCCAGCCACGCGTAACCCGACACGTGGTCCACCGCGGGCTGCCCAGTGCGCACGGTGTGTTCGATGCTCCCGCAGGCGCTCCAGGTGGGTTCGCCGGTCAAGTACACCGCCAGCTGCTTCACCGAGCCCGGTACGTCCGCGCGCAGCAGATGCCCGGCCGGGGTGAGTTCATAGGCGCCGTCTTCGTTCACCGCGAGCAGGCCCACGAAAGCAGCGCCGCGGAGCAACCGCCGAAGCGACGGTGCGTGGCAGTCGGTCAGCTTCGCCAGCTCTTCCGGCGAAGCGGGCCCGTCGGCGAGCCGGTCGGCGAGGTCAAGGGTCGCCATCGTGCGCACGATCTGCGCGGGGACGAAACCGAACACCAGATTCACCAGCCGAGCGGCGTCTTCCTGTGCCGTCGTCGCTGCCTCTCGGTCCGGCCGGTGCGCGGTCACCACGCCACCGGCAATTCGCGCAGGCCGCCGACGATCGGATTGTCGTTCGGTCGCAACTGCCGCACCGGCACCGCGAGGCGCAAGGCTGGGAACTTCGCGAAGAGCCTGCCGAACACCGCCCGCAGTTCGGCGCGCGCCAGGTTCCGGCCGACGCACAGGTGCCTGCCGTGCCCGAAAGCCAAGTGCGGATTGGGTTTCCGGGCGATGTCGAATTGTTCGGGCTGAGGGAACGTGCGCGGGTCGTGGTTCGCCCCGACGAAGTTGATCACGACGGCTTCGCCCGCTTTGATCGTCACTCCACCGATCTCGATGTCCGTTGCGGCGTAGTGCGCGAGAGTGTCCCCGCCGGTCATCCGGCGGCGGAGGATTTCCTCGACGGCGGAGGCGAGCAACGCGGGATCCCGGCGCAGCGCCGAGGATTGCCCGGGATTGGCCAGCAGGTGCAGGACACCCCACTGGATGACGTCGCCGGTGGTCGAGTTCCCGGCGAACAGCAGGCCGCTCGCTGTCGCGCTCGCCTCGGGCATCGTCAGCGCGCCGGACGTGCACGCGGCGGCGAGATCCGACAGCACGTCCTCGGCCGGTTCCGCCCGCTTGCGCTCCAGGAGTTCGCTCATCCCGGCGAAGAGTTTTTCCGCAGCGGCACCGGAGGCCCGCGAGTCCGCGGCGTCAGCGCTTTGCCGCGACCACTTCAGGAAGCGCTCGTGCTCGGCGCGCGGGACGCCGAGCAGTTCGAAGATGACCAGTGCGGGAAGCGGCCCGGCGAGCGACTCGATCAGATCCGCCGGGGCGCCGTGCTCCGCCATGGCCGTGAGGAGCCGGTCCACCAGTTCTTCGATCCACGGCGTCAGCGCGGCCATGCGCTTCGCCGAGAAGCACTTGGACAGCAGGGCGTGCATCGCGGCCTCGTTGTCCAATTCGGACTGATTGTCCTCGTAGTCCCAGCCGGAACCGTCGACCAGCGCGGAATGCGTGACCTTCGGGGCGTTCTCCGGATCGGGGTGGGACCGGGTCAGCCGCGAATCGGTGAAAAGCCGTTTCGCCTCGTCGAACCCGGTGACCATCCACGCCTCGTCGCCGACCATGGTCCGGAACCGGGACACCGGGCACCGGTCCCGCATCTCCCGCAGCGCCGGGGGAAGGGCGAGCAGGTCCGGCCGGGCGAAGGGGCTGGTCGGCAGGTCAGCGCGCTGGGTCATGGTGTCGTCCAAGGGAATTTCCCGTCCGGAGAAGCATCGGATGGTCACCGTTCCCGTTCGACGGCCGCCCGCGCGAAGCCGCACAACCGGCCGCGGCTCGCGGTGAACGGCAGCCTGCTCGCCATGGCGACGGCGTTCTCCGAGTACTTCCTGGCCAGCGCACCGGCGGCGGTCAGTGCGCCGGTACGGTCCATAATGGATACGAGCAGGTCCCGGCGGACAGCGGGATCGCCGTCGCCGGAGAGGAGTTCGGCGACCGCCGCGCGGTCGTCGGGCGCGGCTGCCTGGTAGGCCAGGATCACCGGCAGCGTCACCCTGCCGTTGCGGACGTCGCTGGTGCCGGGCTTGCCCATCACGTCGGCCTCCCGCGTGTAGGACATCAGATCGTCCTGGATCTGGAAGGCGCAGCCCAGGTTTTCCGCGTAGCTGCCCAGTGTCCGCACCATCCGCTCGTCCGCGCCGGCCAGCAGTGCGCCGCATTCGCACGCGCTCTTGAACAGCGTGGCGGTCTTCAGCCGCACCACGGTCAGGTAGGCGTCGAGGTCGAAGTCTCTCCGTTCGCACAGTTCCGCTTCGAGGCTCTGGCCGCGGCACAGGTCGATGCCGCACCGGGCGACGACCTCGAGCGCCGCCACGATCCGGTCGTCGCGGGCTCCGGTGCGGCGGCATTCGGCGAGCGCGATGAACAGGTCGAAGATCAACGCGTCCCCGGCGAGGATCGCGTTGTCCGCCCCGAATTTGTGCTGCACCGACGGCCTGCCCCGGCGCAGGTCGTCCTTGTCGATGATGTCGTCGTGCACCAGGCTCGCCACGTGCCCGCACTCCGCGCCGACCGCCGCGGGCAGCACGACCTCGGCGTCGCCGCCGACCGCCAGCGCCGATTCCAGCAGCAGGATCGGCCGGAACAGCTTGCCGGACGGCACGAGCGCCTCCGCGCACATCGTGCCGAGCAGGCTCGTCTCGGCCCGCCAGCGTTCGGCCAGCCGGTCGCAGATCTTCTCGACCAGCGCGGCGGGGACGCCGGAGCCGGGCAACCGGGCGAACGCTCGTGCGCCGCCTTCCGCGGTCTCCGCCGCTGCCTGAACAGTCATCGTCGTCCCTCCTGGGCGAGGGACTCGCGCCGCGCCAGCTGCGTTTCGAGCCTGCCCATGTAGTAGATGATTTCCTCGTGGTTGGTCGACGGCAGGAAGCGATCGGCGCCCACCTTGTAATAGACGGAGCTGACTGTGTCGGCGAGCAGGTGCTCCCACGGCTCTTCGCGCAGCAGCGCCAGCGTGAACGCGGGCACGTCGAAGCCTTTCCAGATGTCGCGCCGCACGTAGTAGCGCTCGCCGTCGATCACGGCCTCGGGCAGAGTTTCGCCGGCGCGGCGGGGCGAGGGGATGCGGCCCGGGAGCGTGTAGGCGGGCAGGGTGATCAGGTCGAACTCGAAGACGGTGTCCACAATGGACCGAGCGGTTTCCGGAACCAGCGGCAGCACGGATTCGCGCCACCAGCGGCGCAGCATGTCCTTCGCCTCTTCGCTGCCGTAGAGGAGGGCGACCACCGGGGCCAGCACGTCCGAGTCGGTGAACGAATTGACCATGCCGGAGCGGAACGGTTCGGTGCCCGGATGCGGATCGTTCTCGAAGAAGTCCATCAGCGACCGGATCAGCTGGGACTGGGTGATCCCGCCGAGGACGCGCATCGGGCCCCAGACGTAGCGGAAGACCGGGTTCTCGGCGATCAGCCGCGACACGAAGATGAAGCGGTGCATGTACTGGTTGTCGCGCGGCGACATGGTGTCGTGCGACAGCAGGTACTCGAAGTCGTCGGTGTTGCCGCGCACGGTGACGAGGCCGAAGCGTTCCCGTTCGGCGTGGTAGGTGGTGTTCGGCAGGATCAGCATCGGGTACACCGCGACCCGCGACACGTGGCCGGCCAGCCGGTCGTAGCCCTTCATGAAGGTCTCGACCGTTTCGCCGGGCGCGCCCCAGATCAGCTCGGCGTAGCAGTCGAGCCCCTCCTTGCCCAGCCATTCGGCGAGGCTTTCCCAGTCGTTGACCTTCATGTTGCGCCGGTTCATCAGGTCCAGCGTGTCCTCGTCCAGGGTCTGCAGCGCGAGGGTGAACGAGCTATGCAGCCCCGCGTCCTTCATCGCCTTCACGATTTTGTAGAACACGGCGGACTTGTTCTTCGCCCACGACGTCTCGATGCTCTTGGGATAGCCGTGTCTGGCACGGCTTTCGATGACGTCCTCGACGAATTCCAGGTCGATCGGCAGCATCCCGAAGTTCGCGTCGCACAGCACCAGCGTGTGCACCTCGTGCTGGGCGAAGATCTCGATCTCCTGGCGCAGCCGCTCGCGGGAGAACGCGCGGACCCGCTGGCCGACGGCACCGCCCCAGTAGCAGAACGAGCATTTGTAGGGACAGCCGCGATTGGTCTCCAGCAGCGCGACGTCGTAGCGGAACCGGCCGTCCTTGCCGGTCAGGGGAATCGCGCCGGTGAGGAACGGGGAGGGGATGTCGTCGAGGTTTTCGATGCGCGGCCGGTCCTTTGTGGTCGTCACCGCACCGGTTTCGTCGCGGAACGAGATGCCGTCGACGCCGTGCAGCGACCGCACCGGCGTCCGGTCGAGGCGGGCCAGCAGCAGGTCGCGAAAGGTGAACTCGCCCTCGCCGTTGACCACGACGTCCACGTACGGGTGCATGCCGAAGACCCGCTCGGCCTGCCCGGAGACGTGGTTGCCGCCGAAAACCGCCCAGCCGTCCGGGTTGAGGTGCTTGAACGTCTCGGCCAGCGCGGCGAACTCCCGGTAGTTCCAGCCGAGCACGGAGAACGCGAGCACGTCCGGCGCCCCGTCGGCGAACAGTTCGTTGGCCATCCCGAACAGCGTGGCCCCGCCGTCGAAGTTGCGGATCTCGATCTCCGCGGCGGCCGCGACGCGTTCGTCCCGCAGCGCGGTCGCCTTGAGATAGCCCGACGCCAGCGGCATCGATTCGAGCGACATCGCCCAGACTCCCTGCTGCACCAGCCAGACCCGAAGCGGCCGATCCGACATTGCTGATTCCCCTCGTGCTGGTCGACGGTTCTGAAGGCGGACGGCGGTTCGCCGCCTAGGATTGCCGGGGGCTCAGCTCCAGCAAGTGCAGATGCCAGGCCGCGTCCTGGCCCCCGTCCCCGCCGATCAGGTCCGCAGGGAAGGCATCGGCCAGCGCCTCGGGGATTTCGGCCATTTCGAGCTTGGCGAGCACGCCGAGGTCGTAGCCGGTTTCTTCGGCCAGGTCGCCGACCAGCGCCGGATTGCCCAGCGCCTCGCCGAACCACAGGTAGACCTTGCCCCGCGCGGTGAGCAGTGCGCGGCCTTCGGCGAGGAACCGGCGCAGCTTGGCGTAATCCGGGTCGAACATCGTCTCGTCCCAGACCGAGGAGTCCACGCGGTCCCCGGGCGCGTTCAGGAACGGCGGGTTCCAGTAGATCCCGTCGAACCGCTCGTCCGGCCCGATCGCCGAGTAGAGGTCGCTCTCCCTTGCGGAGACCCGGCCGGCGACCCCGTGCCGCTCCGCGTTCAGCTCGGTGTTGCGCACCGCCGCCGGGTTGATGTCCAGCCCGAGCACGCGCTCGACCCCCGCCCGGGCCGCGAGCACCGACATGATCCCGGTTCCGCAGCCCATCTCCAGAAACGAGGACATGCCGCCGAACGGAATCCGGCCGGCGAACAGTTCGCCGCCCGGCGAATAGGTCGGCGGCCACACCTCGTCGAGCAGATCCCATTCCAGACCGGCCGAGGAGAAGACCGCCGGCCGGTTCCGGTCCCCACGGTATTTGCCGATGATGTTCCGGCCGATGCGCAGTTCGAAATCCCGCGTTTCCATTCTGTCCCGTCTTCGCGTAGGAATTTCCGGCAGTCGCGGAGAAGAAAGCAACCGAAGTCAAACAGCTCCATTCGTGCCGCGCAATAAAATCGCGGCGAACGCCGTCCCGGTCAGCCGATCGGCGGCGCCCACCGGACAATGGCGTCCATCGAACGCCGGGAAACCGTTTCCGGAAGGAATCCGCCGAGCCACACGCCGCCGGTGCGGGCGGCCACCGCCGCGGGCGAGGACAGTTCGGCGAACCGGCCCATCCACCGCGACATCCGGCTCAGCCGGGCGGCGCGCGGCCGCCTGCTCGCGTCGTAGCGGACGAGGCCCGCCCGCAGTTCGTTCCACGACCGGCCCGGGCCGGCGGCGTGCGCGAGTTCCACCGCGTCCTCCAGCGCGAGGTTCGCCGAGCCCGCGTTGGGCGTCATCGGGTGCGCCGCGTCGCCGGTCAGGACCAGGCGGCCGGAGAAAAACCGGTCGACCGGACGCGCCAGTTCCTCGATCCGGTCGAAGAACAGCACCTCCCGTGCCGAGCGTTCCAGCAGCCGGGGGATCGGCTCGTGCCAGTGCCCGAAGAGCGGGACCGGACCGTCCTCGGGGTTCGCCGGGTGGCGTCCGGTTGTCTTGGCGAGCGCGGAAAAGTGCACGAGCCCGCCGGGCAGCGGCAGGATCGACAACCGCAGTCCTGCTCCCCAGGTCTCCGCCGCCGCCAGTTCGAGTCCTTCGGCGGGCACCACGCAGCGCCAGCTCACCGCGCCGGTGCACCGCAGCCCGGGGTGTCCCGGATGCAGCGCGCGGCGGGCCGCCGAGCGGATGCCGTCGGCGGCTACTACGAGATCCGATTCCAGCTCGGCCCCGTTCACCCGGATCGTGGCGGGCGTATCCGCGTCGCCCGCGCTGCGCGGTTCAGCGCGCGCTCCGAACTGGACGGTGCCGGGCGGCAGCGCGTCCGCGAGTGCCGTGACCAGATCGGACCGGGGAAGGGCGCGAATCGGCTCGCCGTACCGCTCTTCGACGAAACGCAGGCAGCTGCGCGCGATCCACCGGCCGCTGGGCGCCCGCACCCCGCCCTCCTGCTGGACGACGGACCGGGCCCGCACCGCGTCGCCGACGCCGATCGCGTCGAGGGCCAGCATCCCGTTGGGGGTGATGCCGATCCCGCCGCCCGCGGCGCGCAGTTCCGGGCCGCGTTCGAAGACACGCACGGTCCACCCGCGGCCGGCCAGTGCCGCGGCGGCGGACAGCCCCGCGATTCCGGCGCCGATCACATTCGCCGAGGAAGCCATTCGGCACTCTCCATTCGCCGTCGATCCGGATGCCGCCGAACAGCAGTTGTTCTTGTTACCTTCCGGATCATGCACAGCGCCTATTCCCTGAAGGCCCGGATGCTCGCCCATGTCGAGGCGTGCCGCCCGGACACTGTTTTCTACGCCGGTGCCATCGGGGTGAGCGGCGCGATTCTCACCCGGCCGGACGCGGGATTCACGCTGCTGTTTCCGGCCTGGTTCGTCCCGACGCTCGCCTGGCTCGCTTCGCTGTACGGCGGCGACTATTTCGATCGAGAGCTCGACGGTCTCACGAAACCGCATCGGCCGATACCGTCCGGCCGGATCCGCGCGCTCACCGCGCGCAACGCGATGGTGTCCCTCATCGGCGCGGCAGGTCTATTGGCGGTGGTGGTCAATCCGTTGACCGTGCTGCTCGCGATACCGGCGACGGTGTTCGGCATCGCGTACGCGCGGTGCCTGAAAGGGAAGGGGCTGTGGGGCAACGCCAGCCGCGGCCTGCCCAGCGCGCTCACGGTGCTCTACGGCTCGATGACTGTGCAGCCGCTGCCCGCGCCGCAGCTGGTCGTCCTGTCGCTGATGTTCTGGGTGCACGACTCCGGGTCGAATCTCCTCGGCGCGCTGTGCGACCGCGACGGGGACCGCCGGGGCGGTTGCCTGACCTATCCGGTCCAGCGCGGCGACGAGGCGACTCTCCGCGGCCTGACCGGGTTCTACGCCGGCTGGGTCGCCTTGGCGCTGGCCGGACTGGCGGTGCTCGGCGACCGGGTCGATCCGGTGGCCTACTGCGTGCCGCTTTCCGTCGCGATCGCGCTGGGCTGGGTGTCGCTGCGCAGCGTGCTCCGCGCGCCTCGGCCGATCGCCCGCGCGGTGAGCGTGCGGGCCCACGAAATCGTGGTGGTCGAGCGGATCATTCTCGGCACCTTCCTGATCGCAGCGGCGGGTCGCGCCGGGCTGGCGCTGGCGATCGGGGTGCCGTCGCTGCTGCTGACCGTCCTGGCCCGGCGGCTGATGCGGACGCGGTACGAACCCGGCGGGTGAACGGCCCCGCCGGGTCCCGCACCCGCGGAATTCAGACCTTCAGCGCGTTCCTCGGATCCCCGCCCTTGTACAGGCCGAGCACCAGCTCGTGCGAGTAGCCCAGCAGTTCCTGCAGTTCGGACGGCAGCTCCGCGACCTTCTCCGGCGGGACGCTCAGCAGGCTGTTCTCCACCGGGCGCAGCCAGCCCACCTGGAATCCGAACGAGAGGATCTGCCGCTCGTCCGCTTCGGTCGTGTTCGCGCCGCCCGCGTGGAACAGGTCCTGGCGGAACAGCAGCGCGTCGCCCTTCGCCATCTCGACCTGAGCCGCTTCGCTCCAGTCCGGCGGCGGGTCGAGCGGAGAACCGGTGTGCGCGCCCGGCACCACCCAGGTCGCCCCGTTCTCGGCGGTGAAGTCGCTCATCGCGCACATCACCGAGAGCGCGATCGGATTCTCCCCGTACGGGGCGTGCCGCCACGAGAACGTGTCGCGGTGCAGCTCCTGGCGCGGTGCGCCGGGCTTGCGGCACATGTATTCGGCGATGATCAGCAGGATCGTGTCCGACAACGGCTTCAGCAGCCGGCGGGCGGCGCTGACGATGTCCCGGTGCAGCACCATGTCCGCCGCGCTGGGGACGGTGCCGATCAGCTGGTGCAGCGTGACCGAGGTGTCGCCCTGGAACTGGGCGAGCAGCGAGTTGGCCGCGTACTCCGCCTCGTCCGGGTTCTCGGCGAGGTACTTCTGCACCTGGGTGACGTAGGTGTCGCACTCCTCGCCGGAATACGCGCCCGACAGGACGACCGCGCCCTCCTCCCGGAACGCCGCGTCCATCGCCGCGGTGTCGTAGGGCCGGGCCAGCCGCGGGACGATGCTGTCCATGTGGTGAACCACCTTCCGATTCGGTTTTGCCGTGGTGACGCGAGAGGCCCAGCCCCGGACGAGGAGTTCACCAGGTGACGGGAAGCCGCTCGATGCTGACGTCCATGCCCTCGGCCCGCCAGCGCACCTCGTGCGGCGGACCGGCGAGCCGGATGCCGGGGATCCGGGAGAGCAGGGTGCCCAGCCCGACGGTCAGTTCCATCCGGGCGAGCGCGGAGCCGAGACAGTGGTGGATGCCGTGTCCGAACGCGAGGTGGGGGCTGCGTCCGGCGTGGGGGACGATCGCCTCGGCGTCGGCGAATTCCGCCGGGTCGCGGTTGGCTCCCACCCGCGACGCGATGACCGTCTCGCCCGCGGCGATCCGCACCCCGCAAATGTCCACATCGGACTGCGCGATCCGCTGGATGCCGACCTCCTCGTCCTGCAGCCGCAGCAGTTCCTCGACCACCTCGCCGATCGGTGCCTCGCCGGTCCGGACCGCGCGCAGCACCGGCGGGTTTCCCAGCAGCCGGAGCAGGCCGTGCGCGATCGCCGACGCGGTCGTGACGTAACCGGCCATCAGCAGGCCCATCGCCATCGAGGAGATCTCCAGCCTGCTGAGCCCGTCCGGTCCGGCGGACTCCCGGGCCAGGTCGCTGAGCAGATCCCCGCCGTCCGGTTTCGCCGCGACCAGGTCGACCACGAACCGCTGCAGGTCCGCGAAAGCCGTCCCGAGGTCTTCGGCCGACCCGCCGGCCGAGCGGAGCACGACGTCCGCCCAGCCGCGGAACCGCGTGCGGTCCGCCGCCGGAATGCCCAGCAGTTCGCTGACGATCGCGATCGGCAGCGGATAGGCGAACGCCTCCTGCACGTCGACTACGCCGCCCTCGGCCAGCATCGCGGTCACCAGGCCGTCGGCGACCTCCTGTGCGCGCTCGCGCGTTTCGGAGATCCGGCGGGCCGTGAACGCCCGGCTCACGCTGCGCCGCAACCGGGTGTGCTCGGGCGGGTCCTTGAGGAACATGAACCCGGCCGCGAGATTGTTCTCGTCCGCGGCGGGCATCGTTCCCGGGTACTGCGTGCCGAACGCCGGGTGGTTCAGCACCGCGCGCACCTCCGCGTACCGCGTGACCAGCCACGCCTCGGTTCCCGCCACGGTGCGGACTTTCCGGATCGGTGCGGACTCGCGCAGCCGCGCCAGCTCCGGCGAAGGGTCGATGATCGAGTCGCGCCCGAACGGATAGTCCGGCAGCGGTCCGGCCAGGCGGTCCTTTGTCGCCTCCGTCGTTTCGGTCATGCCGGGAACGCTTCCTCGACGGCGTCGGCGAACTCGCCCGCGCCTTGTCCGCCGCGCAGCCGTTGCCGGAACCGGGCCAGCCGCCCGGCCATGGCGGCGTCGTCGGTGACCCGCTTGAGCAGGTCCGCCAGCTGGTCCGAGGTGAACGGCTCGGTCAGCCGGACGCCGAGGCCGAGCGCTTCGACGCGGTCCGCGACGGCGCGCTGTTCCCCGATCTGCGGCGCGATCAGCACCGGAACGCCTTGCGCCAGTGCCTCCAGCGTGCTCGTCAGCCCGCCGTGGGTGATCGCGGCCGACGCGTGCCGCAGCGCGTCGATCATCGGGAGTTTCGCCCGCAGCAGCACGCGTTCCGAGACCGGGCCGACGTCGGCGGGGGAGACCTTGGCGCCCAGCGCGGCGGCGGTGTGCCAGCCCAGCCGGTCGGCTCCTTCGACGCAGGCGCGGAAGAAATCGAGGTTTCCGGTGAAGACCGTGCCGAGCGAAACCACCGCGAGCGGCTCGGCTTGGCGCAACCAGGCCAGTTCCGGCGACTGCTCGGCGGGCCGCACGCACGGCGTGATGAAGGTGAACCGCGAGCCGAACGTTTCCCCGCGCGGCTGGAGTTCGCGAGGAAACAACGCGATGTTGCGCTCGGCCTCGTTGTCGAAGAACTCCTCCGGCGACACCTCGGACGACAGGCCGATCTCCCGCAGAAACCCCGCCGCAGCACCGAAGAACGCGGACATCGACTCGCCGGTGTCCGTTCGCGACTGGTAGTCCTGGTGCAGCGAAAACTCGGAGTTCGACGCGAAAACCGGCCACGTGCGGACCACCGGGACGCCGCGCGCCCGGCCGAGCAGCCACCCCGACGTCGCCAGCACGTCCGACACGAGCACGTCCGGTCGGTGTTCGTCAACGGCCCGGCCGAGCGCCGCGTAGGAGGCCCGCGTCTCCTCCAGCAGCAACGGCAGCACCTTGCCCATGTCGGCCAGGTCCGCTTGCGCGGAGTCCATCGGCGACTCGTAAGGCACCACCTCGACGACCTTGCCGACCTCGGCCGCGAAGCTCCCGGACGCGAGACAGCGCACGCGATGCCCGCGCCGGGCAAGCTCGGCGAGACCGGCGAGCACCGGGTAGACATGGCCCCACGCCGGGACGGACGCGAACAGCACCTGCCGTCCCATCAGGCACCCCCGCCCGCCGGGCGCGCCCGCACCAGCATCCGTTCCGGGAAGCGGTCGCCGAGCATGTTCTGCTTCCATGGCACCGCTTTCCACGCTTCCAGCATCCGGAACTCCAGTCCGCACCCGACCAGCGCGTCGACGGCGACCTGGAGTTCGAGCCGGGCGAGGTTGGCGCCGAGGCAGCGGTGGACGCCGAACCCGAACGCGAGGTGCTTGGCCAGCCCGGGCCGCCGCGGGTCGAACACGTCCGGATCGGCGAACAGCTCCTCGTCCCGGTTGGCCGCCACGAGCGGGGCCACCACCTGGTCTCCCTTGCCGACGGCGACCTCGCCGATCCGGACGTCCCGCACGGCGAACCGCGGCATCGACTCGCCGTTTTCGCCGGATTGGACGCGCAGCACCTCCTCGACGAACTTCGCGCGCAGGTCCGGCCCGTCCGGCGCGGTGCGCAACCGGGCCAGCCACCCGAACTCCAGCAGGTAGCGCACCGCCACGGAGATCGCGTTGGCCGTGCTGACGTACCCGGCGACCGGCAGGCCGAGCACCATCGTGGCGAGTTCGACGTCGTCGACCGCGCCCTGCTCCCGCTGGGCCCGGATGAGGTGCGCGAGCAGGTCGGAGCCGTCGGTCCCGCGCGTGCGGCGGCGGTGCGCGATCAGCTCGCGCACGTAGTCGTTGAGCTGCTTCCAGCCCGCGATCGCCACCGCGCCCTGTGCCTCCGACAACGGCACGAGCAGCTGGTCGGACAGCCGCTGGAACATCGCCCGGTCCGGCTCCGGCACGCCGACCACCTCGCAGATGACGTTCATCGTGAGCGGTTTCGCGAAATCCGCCATCACGTCGACCGGTCCGGCAGCGGCCCCCGCCTCGGCGAGCAACTGGCCGGCCTTGGCGCGGACGGAACGCCGGCAGCTCTCGACGCGGCTCGCCGCGAACGGGCCGGCCACCAGGCCGCGCAGGCGGGTGTGCTCCGGCGGGTCCTGGAAAATCGACTCGTTCGCCTCGGCGGTGCCGGTTCCGCTTTCGGGGTCGATCGGCGACACGCTGAAAGCCGGGCCGCTCAATACCTTGCGGATGTCCTGGTAGCGGCTGACGAGCCAGACGCGCGAGCCGTCCGGCCCGGCCACCGGTGACACCGGACAGGTCGCGCGCAGCTTGCGCCAGTCGAAGCCGTCGAGGTCGGCGGGCCGGAACCGTTCGACCGGCGGCGGCCGCCGGGACGTGGCGGGCGGTGCCTGCGTTCCTCCGGAGAGGTCGGACATCGGGCTCAAGTCCTCTCGGTCAGCGCGAGCCGGGAAGGGCCGCGCACGAGCATCCCGGTCTTCCAGTCGATTCCCGCTTCGCCGCGGGCCAGCCGCAGTCCCGGCGCCGCCGAGACCAGCACTTCCAGCGCCACCCGCAGTTCCAGCCGGGCCAGCGGCGCGCCGAGGCAGAAGTGCGCGCCGGCGCCGAACCCGAGGTGCGGATTGGGCGCGCGGGCGAAATCGAGCCGGTCCGGGTCGGCGAAGACGTCCGGGTCCCGGTTGGCCGCGGCGGACGCGGGCACGACGGGCGAGCCCGCCTCGATCCGCGTCCCGCTCAGCACCACGTCTTCGACGGCGTAGCGCGGGGTCGTGCCGTTGGCCTCCAGCGGCACGTAGCGCATCAGCTCCTCGACCGCGGACGGGATCAGCCGCGGGTCGCCCGCCAGCGCCTGGAACCGGGCGCGGTCGGCCAGCAGCAGGTAGAGGAAATTCGGCAGCTGGGCGGACGTGGTTTCGTAGCCCGCTACGAGCACGGTCATCACCACGATCACCAGTTCGGCGTCGGTCGCGTCGCCGGTCGCCTGCGCCGCGAGCATCGCCGAGATCAGGTCGTCCGCTGGGCGCCGCCGCCGCTGCGCCACCAGCGCGACGACGAAGTCCCACATCTTCCCGGTCGCGGCCAGCCGCTCCGCCTCGGAGATCGAGGTGGTCGCCAGTCCCGCTTCGGCCCAGGCCCGGAAGCGGGCGCGCTCGGCGTAGGGCACGCCGAGCAGTTCGCAGATCATCTTCAGGGTGAACGGCAGGGCGAACTCCTCGACGGCGTCGAATTCCTCGCCCGAGACAGCGTCGAGGATCAGTTCGGTGGCGATCGCCGTGGCGCGGTCGCGCAACCGGGCCACAGTCCTCGGGACGAACGCGTGGCGGCAGATCGAGCGGAGCCGGGTGTGTTCCGGCGGGTCCATCGCGACGATCCCGCCGGTGAAGTTCTCCTCGGTGACCCGGGGGACGTCGCGCCCCAGCGAGGCGGCGCGGGAGAACCGCGGATCGGTCAGCACTGTGCGGACGTCGGCGTACCGGGTGACCAGCCAGGCTGGCTCGCCGTACGGGAATTCGACCCGGCTGACCGGCTCGAATCGTTGGAGGAACCGGTATTCCGGCTCGAGGTCCAAGGCGGCCGCGCGCGGGAACGGGAAGCGCGCGGCGGCCACGGCCGAATCCCTGGTCGAATCCCTCACGCCCGGACCTCCGGCTCGCTCGGCAGCAGGCGGTTTTCCGTCACGACCGCCTCCGCACCCCGGCGGGGGACGAGCATCGGCCCCTTCGGCGCGACCGCCTCCGGCGCGGTGCGAGCGGGTTCCAGCCGGACGTGCCGCAGGATCGTGCTGATGATCGTGCGCATCTCGACCATCGCCAGCGACGCGCCGAGGCACCGGTGCGTGCCGCCGCCGAAGGGCAGGAAGTGCGCGCTCGGCGGCTCAGCGGGGAAGAACCGCCCGAGCGAGTAGGTCTCGGGTTCGGGGTAGAGGTCCGCGGACCGGTGCAGCAGGCCGAGCGACACCGCGAACATCGTCCCGGCAGGGAAAGTCCACGCACCGCAGGTCCACGGCCGGGTCCCGATCCGGCCTACGTCCAAAGTGGACGGGCGGAGGCGGATCGCCTCGTGGATGGCCGCGTCGAGCATCTTCGAGTCCGCGCCGAGGGCCGCGGTGCGGACCTGGTCGAGCGCGCCGGGAGTGCGCAGCACGCGTTCGAAAAACCACGCCAGCTGGGTCGCCGTCGTCTCCTGGCCGACGGCGAGCAGAGTGACGAGGTGGTCGCGCAACTCGTCGTCGGAGACGGGTTCGCCTTGGCGGGCAAGGAGAATCGAGAGCACGTCGCGGCCGCTGACGGCTGGGCCCGCTGCCCGCCGGCCGGCGATCTCCGCGTAGATGATCCCGTCGACCTCGCGCAGCAGCCGCTGGAACCGCGCCCACGGGCCGAATCCGCCGAAGTTCCGGCGCAGCGCGGGCAGCAGGACGAGCAGCGGGTTGAGGTCGAGCAGACGCGGCACCAGCACGCGCAGCCGGTCCAGCCGGGCCGAGTCGGTGATGCCGAAGACCGCGCGGATCATCACCTCGAGCGTGACCCGCTGGAAGCAGTCGAGCAGCCGGACGGTGCGCCCGGCGGGCCAGCGCCGGATCTCCTGCTCCGCAATGGACACCATCACCTCCACGTACGCGGCGACGTTGCCGCCGTGCAGCGGCGGCATCAGCTCCTTGCGGCGGCTGGCGTGCCTGCTTCCGTCGGACATCAGCAGCGAGTGGCGGCCGACGACGAACTTGATCGGCTCGTTCGCGGCGGCCGCGGTGAAGTCGCTTGCGTCGTCGCGCAGGATCCGGCGGATGCCCTCCGGAGAGCAGACATAGACGACGTTGCCGAAACCGAGGATGCGAGCGGTGAACAACGGGCCGTAACGCCGCAGGCAGGAACTGCCGAATCGCACCGGAGCCGCCGCCCACATCAGGGTCTGCACGAGCGCGGGCAGCCGCGGCCCGGGCGGCAGCGATCGGCGAACCGGCGAGGCGTCCAGGGCGGCCCGTCGCTCGCGCAGCCCAGTCATCGCTCGGCTCCGTCGCGGCGGGCCATCGCCTTGAGCCAGCGGCCGAGGCCGCGCAGCGCGAACGTGTGCGCGATCAAGTCGTCGGTGTAGCAGAGGTCGTCGAAGTACAGCCCGACGTTGCTCGGCCGCCACGCGCCTTGGTCGTCCTGGTGGTTCACCACCCACTCCACGGCGCGCAGCACGGCGGGGCCGCCCGGGTCTTCACCGCCCGCGAGGAGCGCGAACAAAGCCCACGCCGTCTCCTCCGCGGTGCTGCCCTCCGGCGGAAGCTCGTGCCGCAGCGGCCAGCCTCCGTCGCCGGACTGGTTGGCCAGCAACCACTTCCGGGCCGCCCCGGCGGTGGGCGAGCAGCCTTCGCCGGTCGCCGCGAACGCCTCCAGCAGCCTGCTGGTGCCGTGGGTGTTGTCGCGGAACCACACCGACGCGATCGAACCGTCGCGGTCCTGGTGGTCGCGCAGGTACTCGCGGGCCCGCGCGAGGGCCGAGCCGGGGGAGTCCGGCAGGCCGAACCGGTGCAGCGCCAGCACGGCGTGCGCGGTGACGCCGGGACACGGCCGGTCGTTCATGATGTGCGTGTCGCGCACCCACTCCGACCACGAACCATCGCGGTTCTGCATCTTCAGCAGCCAGTGGATGCCGAGCTGGACCGCGGGGTGCGCACGGGGCACGCCGAGGTCGGCCAGCGCGCCGAGCACGACGGCGGTGTCCTCGGACTCCGGCCAGCCCGACGGGTTCGCCCAGCCCCATCCGCCCGCCGGGATGCCGAACTGGCGGAACGGCTTGGTCCACTGGTTGCGCAGCAGCCATTCCCGGGTCCTGCGCAGCAGCGGATCGTCCGCCGGGTCCCGGAATTCGCTGAGCGCCATGACCGCGTAGGCGGTGACCGAGATTTCCAGGTCCCGGTCGATGGCCCACGAGCCGTCGTCGCGCTGGGTCTGCAACAGGTAGTGCAGGGACGACAGCTGCAGATCGGTGCCGACGCCCGCGTGCCGCAGCCCGAGGTAGACGAAACCGGCGATCATCGGGCACTCTTCGATGCCGCCGTTGGTTCCCGAGATCTCCCGCAGCCAGTCCAGCGCCTTCGGCTCGGCGATCCGGCCGAGGAGCCTGCGGGGGAGACCGCGCTTCATGGTCCGGCTCTGCATGATGCCGAGGCCGAGGATGGCGGGCAGCGCGATGGACACCTTGTTGCGCCACTTCCGCGGCACCAGCACGGTCTCGACCGGAAGGTCCGGCTGCTGCTCGAAGTCGCGCAGGCCGGTCAGCGCCCAGATGGTCGGCAGCGCGGCGGGCCACGTCTTCGGGGCCGTGCCGGACAGGCCGGGAACGACGTTCACCGCGTCGTTGTCGTCGAGGAACGCGCACGCCCGCTCGATCGCGTCGGATGCGCCGTCCCGGTCGATCTCGTGCAGCGCAGCCAGGCCGAACGCGGTCATTCCCGGGCTGCTCGGCCACTCGGCGTCGGCCATCGCCCAGCCGCCGTCCTCGCGCTGATAGGCGCGCAGCCACCGGACGGCCGCGTCGACGCGGTCCCGGTACCCGACCGGATCGGCACGGTGGAGCGAAAGCGCGCCGAGCGCGGTGGAGATCGCCGAGGACGACAACCGGTCCACCCACGAACCGTCCTCGCGCTGCCGATCGTACAGGTTCGTGATCGCGCGTTCCGCGGCCTTTTCCGCCCGGGCCTGAAGCTCGTGCACGTCCAATCCCGCTCCGCCTTCCCGTGTGATGAAGCCTTGCCGCGCAACGAAGTCCGGGTCAGCGCGCCACGGCGACGATCCGATAGGTGTTGCCGCCCTGCCCGCGGCGCACCACTGCCTGCGACACCAGGTCCAGCACCAGTGCGAGTCCGAGCGCCGGTGCGGCGAAGGCCAGCGCCGCTTTTCGGAAGAGCCTGCCGGGCAGGCCCGCCGGACGGCTGAGCCACGGCCAGGATCTGGCCGGCGGCAGGCGGTGGTTGAGCGCGGTGAGCAACGCGGCCAAGGTGTCGAACGGCTTGTTCGCCGCGCCGAGTTCGACCCGGGCCACCGCGAAGCCGCGTTCCTTCAGCAGCTGGCACAGGTTCCGCCACGGCATCAGATGCAGGTTCTGCGGTGCCATCCAGCAGTACCAGTATTTCCCGTACAGCCGCGCGAAACGGCTCTGCGGGTTGACCAGTTCGATCAGCGCGACGCCGCCGGGGCGGAGCACCTTGCGCACGGAATCTACTTCCTGCTGCGGCGTGGCGGTGCGCTCCAGGTAGTGGATCAGGCTGACCACGTCGAATTCCGCCGGGTGTTCCTCGGCGAACTCGGCCAGCGGAGCGCGGTCCGCGAAGTCGGCCCAGCCGCGTTCGGCCGCCGCCAGGATCTCCGGGCTCGGGTCCAGCGCCCAGAGCTCCGTCGTGGGAAGCATTGTGCGGGCCTCTCGGCAGAAATGTCCTTGCCGGGCCCCGACGTCGAGCCAGCGCCGAGGCGCGGCCAGGACGCCGATCGACCGGACTCGCGCGCGGTGTGCGGAGCGGGATCGCCGGGCCATGGCGGCGTAGTGCTCGCGGCCCAGCCCGTCGTAGACGTCGCGGCAGTAGTACGCCAGCCCGGTTTCGGTCAGCTGCGGGTTCTGGAAGATGTGGCCGCACGCGGAACATTCGTCCACATCGAACGCGCCGGGTTTGCACTGCCGGGTGTCTGCGACGGTGATCCGGTGCCGGATGTCGTGCGAATCGCACCACGGGCACGAAGCGCTTCGCGGCCGGAAGAACGCGGCGGATTTCGTTTTCCGCTCGTGCTCGTAAGCCTGCCTGCGCGTCCTGGTCTCGGCAGTGCCGGAAACCGGTCGTCGGCCGAGTACCGCCATTGCTGCGCTCCTCCGATACGAGGGCTCGTGGTCCGGGAATCCGGGCGGGAATCAGCGTTCTCCGGCCGGTTTCCTGAACGTAGCCACGCCTGTCGCGGGCGGCAAGCGATCAGCGTGTTCGACGAGCGGCCAACCGGCAGCGCAGGAAAGAGCCGATGGTGCGGCGCAGCCCTTCGGTCATCGAAACCTGATTGGAAAAGCCCAGCGCGCAGAGTTTCCGTCCGTCGCAGTGCTGTTTTTCCAGTGCGCTCGGAAGCCCGGCTCCGGGCACCACTTCGTAGCCGTTCTTGCGAATGGCGGCCGCCTGCTCCCGGTCGTGCGGTTCGCACGCTTTCCCGGCCTGCTCGATCATTTCCGCCACCAGGTCGAGAGTGGTGCGGTGCGCGGCCGGAACCATGTTGAAAGCCTCGCCGCGCGCCCGGGGGTCGAAAGCGATCGTCGCGAGCGCCCGGACGACGTCGGACACGTAGACGTAGTCGCGGCCGTGCGCCATCGAGCCCTCGTAGATCACCGGCGGAAGCGGCCCGGCGGGATCGAAGATCCTGCTCAGCGTCCGCGGCACGATCCGCGACGCGGTGTGCGGATCGCCCGGCCCGAAGACGTTGCACAGCCGGAGAATCGCGACCGGCAGGCCGAATTCGTCGCCGTAGAGCCGCACGAGGTTGTCGGCGGCCATTTTGCCCACGTCGTAGACCCCGCGGGCGTCGAGCCGCGAGGTCTCCACGTACGCGTCGCCGGTCAGCTCCCCGTAGACCTTGTCCGTCGAGGCCAGCACGAACCTGGTCAGGCCGCCGCGGACCGCCCGCGCCGCTTCGAGCAGGTTCGCCGTCCCGCCGATGTTGGTGGCCAGGGAGGCGTGCGGATCGCCGAACGCCGAGTCGACCGTCGAGAACGCGGCCAGATGGAACACGAGGTGCGGCTTCACCTCGCGGACGAGGTCGAGGCATTCGGCGAACGATGTGACGTCCAGGCGGACGGACTCGACCGGATCGTCCGGCGAGGCGGTCCGGTCGGCGGCGACCACGCGAAGTCCCTGACGCGCCAAGCCGGCGGCGAGGTGCGTGCCGATGAAGCCGCGGCCGCCGGTGATCAGTGCCACGCGAGCGGAATCGGTGCGCTGCATGCGGGGGTCCGATCTGGGCTTCGGGCTGGGTGCGGGCACCGGAGGGGAGTTCCGCGGCGGATCGGCTGTCGTTCGCGAGATTTCGCCGGGCGGCGGTGCGGTCAGGCGCGCTCGGCCTGACGGCCGTGGTGGCGCAATTCGTCGACCTGCTCGCCGAACGCGGCCCAGAACCGGGCGTTGTGCCGGGCGAGGTCCGCGACCGTGCCGAGGCAATGCCGGGGGATGCTTTCCGCGGGCGGCGCGGCGGCCTGGCCGGCGAGGACGTGCGCGTCCAGCCAGCGCAGCAGCGCCCGGCCCGCCTCGCTGAACCGCAGCGACGGATCCCGGCGCAGCGTCTGCATGATCACCGCCGGGTCCAGGTCCGGCCCGGGCGCGGGACGCCGGGCCTGCCGCGACCCGCCCGTCCGCTGGACGGGCACCAGCGCCTGGCCCAGATCCAGCCGGTTGCGCACGTCGAGCACGGTGGACGGGGCGATGCCCGCGGCACGGGCGATGTCGCGCAGCGACCGGTTCGGGTCCGCCCGCATCAGCTCCCCGGCCAGCCGCCTGCCCGCCGAACTGTCGAGCGGCCGGAGCCTGCCGTCCCGGCCGACCCGCGTGTTCGACCGTGCGTCCTCGACACTCGAACACCTGCGGATCGCGCCGACGGTGGTCGCGGCCAGCCCGGTGACCTGTGCGATCCACCGGTCCGACCGCGCGGGGTGGCTCAGGATGATGCGCCCGGCCGCCGCCTTGCGGTCGGTCAGCGAGAGCGGCAGGCCGTTGGCCGTGTTCGCCTCCACCGCGAGCACGAACGCGTCGTGCTCGTCGCCGTCGAAGAACCGCGCCTCGATGAGCCGGCGGGCGCCGAGTTCCGCGGCGCGCAGCCGGTGGGCCCCGTCGATCACCCGCATGGTCGCCCGGTGCACGATGATCGGCGGCAGCCGGATGTCCAGTTTCGCCAGCACGCCCGCGTGCTCGTCGTCGACCCCGGCCACCCGCAGCGAATCGCCCGGCCGCAGCGCGCGCACCGGCACCAGTTCGGGGGACGCGCCGTCCGCGTTGTACCTGCGCCAGATCGACGGCGGGTCGGCGTGCGCGGCTTCCTCGCGAGGTTCGCGGTCCATCCGGTGCCCACCCTTCCGTACGCGGTCGTTTGCCCGGGGACGCCCGGTGTCCTCAACAATTGAGGAGGAAGAGGAGAAACAACAACCCCTCGGGGGAATTTTCCCAAGATCGAGTGCTCCGCACTGCCCGTCCGGACCAATCGGGGAAAGGTACCGTGCACGCAGTCGTCGGTCCACGGGAGCGCTATTCCGGGGATGCGCTCCGAACAGGGGAGTTTCGGTGAATTCGAGTCTTCCGGGGTTAGTCTTACCGGGCGATTTTCGCGAGCTGTGAGCGCGGCGCGCGGTCGGTCCCGGACGCCCCTTTCTGTGGTGACACTGGGAGATTTCGTCCGTGCCGGAACCCGGACAGGTGACGCCGCGTCGCTCCCCGTCAAGGGAATTGCCGTCCAGTCGATGGCGAGCCGCGCGGCGTGGAATATTCTCCGTTGCTCGTGCCGGAAAGCGCGGCGCGAGAAGAATTTCCCGGACGTCCAGGTGTTATCGTGCTCGTGCGATCCACGCGGAATTTTCCCGCTGATATCGAGCAGCCGAGCCGATTTCGGGAGTCCATGATGAGCGACGACGCGCCCGCCTACCCGTTCCGTCTTCCCGACGCGCTGAGCCCGCCGCCGGAATGGGCGGCCCTGCGGGCGGGGGAGCCGGCGGCGGAGGTGCGGTTGCCCAGCGGGGACCGGGCAGTGCTGCTCACCCGGTACGAGGACGTCCGGCGGGTGCTGTCCGACCCCCGGTTCGCCCGGCACCCGGAGAGCGCGGACGCCGCGCGGGTCACCGCGAACGAGGGCGGCGGCGTGTTCGGCGAGAAGCTGACGGAAGACGAACTGCACCAGCGCTGGCGGCAGATGATCAGCCGGGCGTTCGCGCCGAAGCGCGTGCAGGCGCTGCGGCCGCGGATCGAGGAGATGGCCGAATCCCTCGTGGACGCGATGATCGAGCGCGGGGCTCCCGCGGATCTGCTGCGGGAATTGGGTTTTCCGTTGCCGAGATGGGTGATCTGCGACCAGCTGGGCGTGCCGGACGCCGACCGGGACCGGTTCGCGCACTGGTCGGACACCATGCTTGCGATGACCCGCTTCACCCAGGCCGAGATCGACGCCGCGCAGGCGGAGTTCGCCGCCTATTTCTCGGCGCACATCGCCGCCAAACGCGCCGCCCCCGGCGACGACCTGATCAGCGAGTTCATCCGGTTCGCCGACGGGTTCGGCGGCGGCCTCCCCGAGGAGATCCTGATCGGCACCAGCCAGGGCCTGCTGGTCGCCGGCTACGAGACGACGGCGGGCATGATCGGCAAGACGGCCGCGCTGCTGCTCGCCGAACCGGACCGCTGGGCCCGGCTGCGCGCCGAACCGGGCCTGATCCGCACCGCCGTCGAAGAGGCGCTGCGCTTCGACGCCAATCCGGGCTTCGGGGTGCCGCGGTACCTCTCCGCCGAAATCGAGGTCGCGGGCCGCACCGTGCCCGCGGGTTCGATGGTGGTGTGCAGCATCGGCGCGGCCAACCGAGACGAACGCGCCTTCGCTGACGCGGCCCGGATGGACCTGCGCCGCACCCCGAACTCGCATCTCGCGTTCGGCGCCGGGCCGCACGGCTGCATCGGCCAGGCGCTCGCCCGGGTCGAACTGCACGCCGTGCTGCGGGTGCTGCTGCGGAGGCTGCCCACGCTGGAACTGGCCGAGCCGTCCGCGGAGCTGGGAGTGCGGGAGGGGCTGGTGGTAGGCGGGCTGGAGCGGGTGCTCGTGCGGTGGTGACCGGCTGGCGGCTTGTGCCGGTGGCGAGGGCTGTCGGGCGGTGAATGCCCGGCGGTTTTCGTCGGTGGAGAAGGCCGTCCGGTGGTGACCCGCCCGGCCGCTTCTGCCCACTGCGGGAAAACCCCTTATTGCCGCCCGGCCCCCGAGCGCAGCCGAAACGCATTGTCGGCACGCATGCCCTCCGCGCGCGAACCATGCTGCGACGAAAGGCATACGTGCCGACGTTTCGCCCGGCCGATTCCGGCCCCGGATCGGGAAATACCGGCTGAACTCGTCACTTCCGTGCTCCCGCGGCACTCCTCGGGCCGCGGCGGGCGGCTCCGGCGCTAGCCCTGAAGGAGTTCCTGGATCCCGCTGACGAACTCGTCCCGCGAGATCACGCCGTCCTTGTTGGCGTCCATCGCGTCGAAGTCGTAGCGCGGGTCGGACTGGTCGATCTGCCATACGCCCTGGAGATAGCGGCCGAGTTCCTCCCTGCTGATGCTGCCGTCCCCGTCGGCGTCGACGAGATCGAAGATCACGTGCCCGCCGACCTTGGCGCTGTCCATCCGGCTCGCATCGCCCGTGGCGCGCCGGGTGGCCTCGACGAACTCGTCCTTCGACAAGCGGTCCCCGGAAGCCCCGGAGTGCCGCAGCAGCTCCATCCAGTGCATTTGGTAAAACGCCCGGAGTTCCCTGATCCGGCGGTCGTCGTCGCCGACCCCCGCCGTCTTCCGGTAGCGGTCGATGAGGAGTTCGTAATCCGTCCAGTCGAGGCGGCCGTCGTGGTTGAGGTCGAGTTTGTCGAACTCCGCCGCGATCACCGAGTCGACGGAATCCGCAGGTGCGCTAGCCATCTGATAGTCCCCTTGGGTAGTGGGCGGTCGATGGGTTTCCGAATACCAGAATGCGAGCGCCCGGACGCGAGCACAATGGGTTTCAGTCGCGAGGACCGGGCGTTTACCTGATAGTGTGGGCGGAGCGGAACGTGGCGTGATTCTTTCCTGTTTCTGACTCCGCTGCCCGTGTCTCCCGGTAGTCCGGTTGCCGGGCACCTCCATGCCGTATCAGGGTTTTCGTGTTTCCGGCGGATCGGGTCAACCGGCGGTGGCGGCCGGGTGCGGCGGGGCGGAAGAGAATATTCCGTGCGGCGGGAACGGAATCCGTTGCGCGGCCACGCGAGATCCGGGCGGGGCGAAATCCGTTCGCGTCGCCGGAATTGCCGCGCGGCCGCGCGCCTGTGGCTGCCGGGTTTTTCCGGCGGAGAGAGAGCCGGGCGAGCGGGACGGTCGAACCGTGCTTCCCGCCGATCGCCGCGACGGCGGGGAAATGCCGGGCGGAGCATCGGGCAGCGGTCTGTCCGCAATGGACACTTCTGGGCGAGGGCCGCTGGCTTGCTTCGAGGCGTGGAGGACGTCGCCGGGCGAAGGGTCTGCCGACCCGCTCCGGGTGCGTCCGACGCCGCCGTGGCCTTGGCTCCGGCAGGGTCCGGGAAACTCGTCGTCCTCTGGACGACATCTCTGTTGTCATCGATCCGATGACATGCTACAACGATGGTGCGTGTTGACGCCCAACGTTGAAAGGTGGAGGTGGATACCGGATGTTGATGCGCACTGACCCGTTCCGCGAGCTGGACCGCTTCGCTCAGCAGGTCTTCGGGGCCGGGACCCCGGGAACCTGGTCCAGGCCGGCCGCGATGCCGATGGACGCCTGCCGCGCCGGCGACGAATACATCGTCTGTTTCGATCTGCCCGGTGTCGATCCCCGGGCCATCGAACTGGACGTCGAGCGCAACGTCCTCACCGTCAAGGCCGAACGGCGGCCCCAGCATGCCGGCGGGGACGTGCAGATGCAGGTCTCCGAACGGCCGCTCGGGGTCTTCTCCCGGCAGTTGTTCCTCGGCGACGCGCTCGACGCCGACCGCATCACCGCGGACTACGAGGCAGGCGTGCTGACCCTGCGGATCGCGATCGCGGAAAAGGCGAAGCCCCGCAGGATCGAGATCGGCGACGGCGGGAAATCCGGCCGGAAGGAAATCCGGAGCTGAGCCGGCTCCGGGCGGTCCGGAGGCTCCCGGCTCGCCCGGAGCTGTCGCGCGACGCCCTCGCCCGGGTCAGGCGAAAGAACGCAAGCCCTTGTACCGGAAGGAAACGCGTTCTCGGCGCACTGCCCTCGCGGAGAGGGGCGTACGACACCGCCGCAACGCGCGCGGCTCCGGTCTCGGAGCGCGAACGGCGCACACGGGCCAGCTACTCGCTCGCCAGTTTCTTCCCGGCGTCGTAGAGCAGTTGGAGGGCGTCGGAACCGGCGACCGCGGTCAGCACGGTCGCCGCGAAGCGGGTCACGCGGGGAGCGAAGACGAGGCCGGCGCCCAGCCCGCTCGCGACCCAGACCGCGAGGCAGAACGGACAGGTGAGAAGCTCTCCCACCGAATGCCGGGCCCCGTGTCCGCGCGCTGATTCGTTCAGTTCGCCTTCGCCGGCCGGCTCCTCATACGCGTGAACGGCGCCCGCAACGGGCTGGTGACGGCATCCTTGCTGAGCAGCCGGCTCGCCTTGAAAGTCGCGGCGGCCAGCAGAATCGTGTCGCCGAGCCCCCACCGTTCGGGCAGGCGCGCGCCGACGGCCCGGCCCAGCACGGCAAGACCGCCGGCGGCCCCGCCGTACGCGGCCAAGACAGCCAGATAGCCGCCCAGCGGCCGTTCGGCCTCGCCGGCATAGCGGCGGCGGATTTCTGATGGCAACAGCCTTCCTCCTCAGCTCGGAACGGGCGATCCAGGTGCGGGCCGTGCCGAGGGAAGCAGCGGGGCCCGCGCCGCGCCGGGATTCGTCCCGGGCGCAGTCGCGCTGGAGTTGTTCGCGGACTGCGTACCCGGAAGCGCCCGCCGGAAACGCCCTCGCCGGTGATCATGCGGACCACGAGTTTCCGGTCCGGCACGGGTTTCGGCTCGCCCGGGAACGACGCGTTCAGAAGCCGGGCGCGGAATCCGCGGCCCCGTCGCTCCGGAGGTGCGTCGGCGGCGGATGAGCAGCTCGTCGTGCCCGCGGGGGCTGACCCGCGTCAGCCGCGAAGGGCGGGCCCGATCCAGCGGCGGACGAGCGCGCGCAACCGGTCGTCGGTGAGCCCCGGCGTCGGGTAGTGCAGGAAGGAAATGAAGAGCCGCATCAGGATTTCCGCGAGCCCTTCGAGGTCGTCGTCGGTGGCGACGCCTGCCGCGGGCCAGTCGACGGGCAGGTTGCGGAGAATGCGCGCGCCGAGGGAGAAGGCCAGGGGAGAGGTGACTTCGACGGTGAAGAAGTCGGTCTCGTCCGCCTGCAGGAGGAGTCCCAGGCGCGGGTCGCGGGGCACGGCCCGGACGGCGAACACGACAGATTCCACGGCGGCCTCTTCGGCGCTGCCGAACGCGGCCAGATGGCGTTCCATCCGCTCGGCGAACTCCTCGACGCCGGCCAGCGCCACCGCGCGGAGAATGTCGGCGAGGCGGGGGAAATAGCGGTAGACGGTCTGCCGGGTCACGCCGAGTTCGGCGGCGACGTCGGAGAGATTCGTCTTGGCGGCTCCGACGCGGTCGACGCAGGCCGTCGCCGCCTCGACGATCCGGCGGCGCGCCTCGTCCTCGGTGCCGGGCGGGTTGCCCTGCCATCCGTGATGCCCCATGCGCCTCATCCTCCCCGAAGGGAACGAGTCAGGCAGCGGCAGGCTCCGTTCGCCGGACCGGGTTCCGCCGGTACAGCGCGGCCAGCAGCAAACCGGCGCCCAGGAAGCAGGCGAGCGCGTAGAGGCCGCTTCCGGTGGGCGTGCCGTCGCTGGTGACGCCGTGGTGCGCGGAGAAGTAGGACGGCAGGGCGCTGATCCAGAACACCGCCATCCCGGCCAGGTAGGCGGCGGGATAGAACCGGGCGAAGGCAGACAGGGGTTCGCGATCCGGCGCTCGCGAGAAGACGATCCAGGCGCCGGCCAGCCAGATCAGCACCAGTTCGGCGCCGAGGATCCAGGCTTGCGCGGCCGGGTCGGGACGGTCGCCGCCGAAGAGGCTCGACGGGATTCCGGCGATCGCCATGGCCGGCGGGGTGAGGACTCCAGCCGCCAGGACGCGCGGCGCCAGCGACCGTGCCGGGCGAGGCGACGTGCCGGCCAGGCGGACGACCAGGTAGGTCATGGCTCCCATCGAAACCGAGGCGAACAGCAGCATGCTGGTCATCGGCACCGACGCCAGCGCCGGATGGTTGACGACGCGGTTGCCCGGGTTCCAGGCCCACCATTTCAGCTGCGGGCCCAGCTGGTCGAAGACCTCGTAGAACACCTGGCAGGCGAAGGCGACGGCCACCGCCCCGGCGAACGGGCCGCGGCGGCGGAAGATCCCGAGCGACCGCACGAGTTCGTAGGCGAGCTGGCTGATCATCGGGTAGAACGCCACGATGTAGAGCGGCAGCCGGTCCGCCATGAACTGCACGGTGAACTGGTTGTGCGCGAAGATGAATCCGTACAGTTTGTCGAGCCCGAACCATTCCGGGAAATACAGCGGCGGCTCGGTCACGAAGAGATAGACCAGCGAAGCGAACCACAGCGCCAGATTGGCCGGATCGCCCGCGCGGTGGCGGCGGACGGCGTGCACGAGCGCGAAAACCGCACCGGCGACGACCAGCAGTTCGAGCAGCGGCATCGTCCAGTGCGCGAGATCCCACGGGGCGCGCAGCGAGACCACGGGGGAGACGTCGTGGCAGTCGAAACCGAGGCCGCGGGTGACCGCCTCGGCGTCCGGCCCGCACGCGGCGCTCATCGTGCGGCGGCGAGGGTCGCGGTGCTGTCCGGCGAGTAGTCCGTGGCAGGCGGTTCGGCCTGCGGATCGAACCCGGCCGGGACGCGTCGGCGGCCCAGCGCCACGCGCAGGCGATAGCGCACGAGCCCCGCGAGGACCCGCGGATTCGCCAGCATGTCTCCCAGCGATTCGTCGAGATTGAACACCTTGGCGAAATGCTCGTCGACGACCGGGTATTCGCGGGCCGCGCCGACGATGAGGCTGAACGCCGGGGCGGACACCGCGGAGAGGAAGCGGCGTTTCCACTCGGGCAACTGCTCGGTGCCGGTCGCGCAGGCGTAACCCTGGTCCCTCGCCATTGCGAGCCGCCACGGAACGCCGAGGAGTTTGCGTTGCTGCGCAAGGAATCGCGCGAAGAACTTGGCGTCGAGTCGAGTGGTGCGGGAAAGCTGCTCGCGCAGGAGCAACGCCGAACTCGAAGCGGAGCTGATGCCCTGAGCGTAGAACGGATTGAACGCGCAGATCGAGTCGCCGATGAACACCAGGCCTTTCGGCGGCGTGCGCAGGAGGTCGTAGCGCCGCCATTTGTTGCCGGTCGACCGGGTCAGATGGACTTCCGAGACAGGGGAGCAGCGGTCCATCGCCTCGGCGAACAACGGCGTGCGCACCCGGCGGGCGGACGCGGTGAACGCCTCGGTGTCGCGCGGCATTTCGAGGCCCCAGGAACCCATGCAGGCGATGACGCGGTTTCCCTCCACCGGGAAGAAGTTGACCAGGAACTCGTGCTCGGCGGGATGGGCGCGCTTGTCCGGGGTCGGCATGATCACCAGGTGCTGCCACCACCAGGACGGGGGCCGCTCGGCGGGGGCGGGCAGGTCGTACCAGCGCGAGGTGTAGGTGACCTTGGCGTCGAGGGTCCGGATCTCGGGTTCGGGCCAGCCCGCGGCCGCCAGCCAGCTGCCGGCTGAAGAGCCGCGGCCCATCGCGTCCGCCACGAGGTCGGCGTCCAGGTGCTCGTCGCCGCCGGCGGCGGAGAAGCGGACCCCGGTCACCGCCCCGTCGCGGGTGCCGCCGCCGCGCGTGGTCAGGCCGTGCACCTTCGCGCCTTCGCGGATGACGACGTTCGCCAGCTGCCGGACCTTGTCGCGCAGCACGCGTTCGATGAGGATCCGCGAGCTGTAGATCATCGTCATCGTGCTGCGCTTGCGAGCCGACCACCCCTCCCCGTCGAGGTAGGCCGCGTCCATCGACGGCATCAGGTGCAGCCCGCCCGCGGCGACGAGGTCGTCCTCGAACCCGGGCAGGAGCGCCCCGATCGCGCGGCGGCCCGAGTTCAGCAGGAAGTGCGGATGCTTGCTCTGCGGCACGCCGCGCCGGTGCCCGGCCCCCGCCGGCAGCTCGTCGCGTTCGAGCACCACTACCTGGTCGAAATGCGGGGCGAGCGCCGCCGCCGTGCACAGACCGGCGACGCTCCCGCCCAGGACGACGGCGGTTTTGCCGAGCCGCATGGGGATCAACTCCCTGTGTCATTCCCGCACTGTGTCATTCATACACTGGATGTTTGAATGTATGAATGACGGCCGTGGGGTGTCAAGGAGCCGTTCGCGTGGGTTCCGCCCCGTCAGCGCTCGCGCACCCGCTCCAGCTCCCGGATGGCCCGCGCGACGGCGGGGGAGTCCTTGCTCAGGATCTTGCTGTGGTTGCTCGCGACCTTCGCGCTCAGCGTGACGTTCGGATTGGCGGCCAGGATCCGGTCGAGCACCTTGCGGCCCTCCTCCATTTCCCCCGCCTCGCTGCCGAGACTGTCGCCGGACGCCAGGACGAACTTCACCGGCCGGGTCGCCCGCTCCAGCACCGGCACGCTGGCGGCGGCGATCTCGTTGAGTTCGATGTTGATGTCGGCGTGCTCGTCGGCGCTCATCCGCGCGCCGAGGCCGAACCGGGCGGCGATCGGCAGCAGCAACCGGTAGCGGCGGAACGTCTTGCGGATGCGCTCGTGCCCGGCCTCGCCGGTCAGGCCGACCGGGAAGGCGTCGACGATCACCGAGCCCGCGACGCGGTCCGGGTGCCGGTCGGTCCAGTGCCAGGCGAGGATGCCGCCGTAGGACCAGCCGGCCAGCAGCGGCTGCTCGACGCCTCTCGCGCGGAGGACGGCGTCCAGGTCCCGCAGGGCCCCTTCGAACGTGTAGTCCCCGGAGCGCCGGGACTTGCCGCGGGCGCGTTCGTCGTAGCTGATGTGCCGGTAGCCGGGGCCGAGGTCGGCGATGACGTGCTTCCAGTGGTTCTGGTCGGCGTAGGCGCCGTTGAGGTAGACGACGGGACGGCCGGGGCCGCCGGTGTCGCGGACGTACAGTTCGGTGTCGTCGACGGGCAGCATGCCAGTCCATGCGTTCATGGTTTCGCTCCTAAAAGGACAGCAGGGGTCAGGACCAGGTGACCGGGAGTTCGTGGACGCCGTAGATGTTCATGGTGGTGCGGAGCGGCACATCTGCGGCCGGGACCGCGAGCCGCAGGTCGGGGAAACGGCGCAGCAGCCCCTCGAACCCGGCGCGCATCTCGATGCGGGCCAGCTGCTGTCCCAGGCACTGGTGGATGCCGTGGCCGAAGGCCACCTGGCCGCGGACCTTGCGGTGCAGGTCGAGGGTGTCGGGGTTCTCGAAACGGTGCGGGTCGCGGTTGGCGGCGAGCAGCGAGACGACGACGGTCGAACCGGCCGGGATCGTTTCGCCGCCGAGTTCGACGTCTTCGGTGGCGTAGCGGTAAAAGATGTCAGCGACCGACAGGTAGCGCATCAGCTCTTCCACCGCGTTCGGGAACAGCGTCGGGTCGGCGCGCAGTTCGGCCAGCTGCGCGGGGTTCTCGAGCAGCGCGAAAACGCCCAGCGACAGCATGTTCGCGGTGGTCTCGTGTCCGGCCAGCAACAGCAGGAACGCCATGCCGGTCAGCTCTTCGACGCTGATGTCCTCGTCGCGGGCGAGGTCGGAGAGGATGTCCTCGCCCGGCTCGGCGCGCTTGTCCGCGCACAGCTGGCCGAGGTAGCCCATCATCGCGCCGAACGCGGCCATCTTGTCTTCGAGGTTCACGTCCCGTTCCATGAACTTCGACGAGTTCGACTGGAAGGTCTCGCGGTCGGCGTACGGGACGCCGAGCAGCTCGCAGATCACCAGCGACGGCACCGGAAGCGCGAACTCCCGCACCAGATCGACCGGCGGCGCGAGCCGCGCGACCGCGTCCAGCTGCTGTTCGGTGATCGCGATGATGCCGTCTTCGAGCTGCTTCATCCGCTTGACGGTGAACGCGCCGGTGAGCTTGCGCCGCAACCGGGTGTGGTCGGGCGCGTCCATGCTGATGAACAGGCCGGGGATCTGCGGCGACGGTTCGGTGGCGACCGGCATTCCCGGCGTCTCGTACGGCACGTGGACGACGCCGAGGTCCTGCCGGCTGCTGAACCGCGCGTCGGACATGACCTTCCGGACGGCGTCGTACCCGGAGACGAGCCAGCCCTCGTGGCCGTCCGGGAAGAGCATCGGGCTGGCCGGGCGGGTCCCGCGCGCCGCGGTGATCGCGGCGGGCGGGTCGAACGGGCCGGCGTCGCGGTCCATCGGCAGGCCGTGGAGCGGGGAACCCTGCTGGCTCATCGGAAATCCTCTCGTGGTGGCTTGATGTCACCACGATCGCCGAGAGGTCAGACACCGGGCAGTCACGGCCCTGACACGAGCCGGGAGCCGCGTCAGGACGCGAGCGGCGCTGCTGTCAGCTCGGTCCAGTCGCTCGCCGCGCCCTCCCGCGTGGCCCGGTCGAACGCTTCGTCGCCGAGGTGGCTGCGCGCCTCTTGCTCGATCCGCGGCACGTCCGGGTTTGACAGGTCTTTCTGGCCGAGCACGCGCGCGCTCGCCGCCAGCAGGCGCGCGGCGTGGTCGTACTGCGCGCGCCGCAGCGCCAGGTCCGCGACCCCGACGATCGCCTGCGCGAGCACGGGCGCGTGCCCGGTTTCCGCCGCCGCACGGCAAGCCGCGGCACGGTGTTCGCGTGCCTCGTCGAGATCGGCGGCGAACCAGGCGCGCAGGTCGTGGTCCGCGGCGCGCAGATGCGGTTGCCTCGCTTCTTCGCCCAGCAGGCTCATCGCGTGGCCGAACTGGTCGAAGGCGGCCTCCGCGTTGCCGTTCCACCGGGCCAGCTCCGCCCGGACCAGCGCGAGCGAAGCCAGCGTTCCCGGCCACGTGACGCCTTCCGCGAGGCTTTTCGCCTCGGCCACGGCGGCGGCGCTGGCGTCCTTGTCGCCGGAGAGCCAGTGCAGCCGCACCTGCCGCATGCGCATCTGGACGACGTCGTCGAGCGCATCCAGTTCGGCGACGACGGCGACCGCCTGGCCGAAGTGCTCGTTGGCCTCGGCGAACTCGCCGCGCACGGCCAGGCGATCGGCGAGTTCGGTCTGCGCGAACGCGATGCCGAACCGTTCGCCGAGCACCCGGAACTCGACCAGCGCTTCGTCAAACCACGATTCGCAGTCCTGGCCGAGCATCATCCGCATCTTGCCGATGTGCAGCCGGGACAGCGCGCGGACCCACGGGTCGTCGTCGGCCAGCAGCGACTCCCAAGCGGTCAGGGTCGCGTCCGGGTCGCGCAGCATCCGCTCCAGCGGCACCACCAGCCGCAGCGCCGCATGGTAGTGCCGGCCGTCCTTGCCGAATTCGTAGGCCTTGTGGATCCACTCCGCGGCTTCCGGCACATCGCCGGGTCCGGAGGTGATGAACATCGAGGTCAGGGCGTACACCACTGCCCGGATCTCGTCGGGGACCTCGCCGGGAGTCGCGATCGCGGCGGTGATCAGCTCCATGCCCTCGGCCTTGCGGCCCACGAGCCACCAGTACCAGCCGCAGGCGGCGGCGAGCCGCATCGCGGCGTGCGCGTCGCCGGTCGCGAGCGCGCCGCGCATCGCGGAGACGAGATTGTCGTGCTCTGCCTTCAGAACGGCGAGCCATTCCAGCTGCTCGCCGCGGCGCAGGTGGGGTTCCGCGGTCTCGGCCAGTTCGGTGAAGTACGCGAGATGAGCCTGGCGGGCAAGGTCGGTTTCGCCGGCTTCGGCGAGCCGTGCGGCGCTGTATTCCTTGATCGTGCCGAGCATCCGGTACCGCGGCTCGCCTTCGCCGAACGCGACGAGCAACGACTTGTCGCTGAGCGCGGTGAGCAGGTCGAGCACCTCGTACTCGTCGACCAGATCTCCCGCGCAGACCCGTTCCGCCGCTTTCAGGCTCGCGCCGCCGGCGAACACCGACAGCCTCCGCAGCACGAGCCGTTCGCCGTCGCTGAGCAGTTCCCAGCTCCAGTCGACCATCGCGCGCAACGTCCGGTGCCGGGGCAAAGCGGTGCGGCTGCCGCCGGTCAACAGCCGGAACCGGTCGTCGAGGCGGTCCGCGAGCTGCTCGGCGGACATCGTGCGGAGCCGGACCGCGGCCAGTTCGATCGCCAGCGGCATCCCGTCCAGTGCGGTGCAGATGCGGGCCAGCGTCCGGTCGTCGGCGAGATCGTCGCGTCGCGTCGTAGCCCGGTCCCGCAGCAGCCGGACGGCCTCGGCCCGCGCGAGCGGTTCGACCGGCCACAACGCTTCCCCGGTGATGCCCAGCGGTTCCCGGCTCGTCGCGAGAATCCGCAGCCCGCGGCATTCGCCGAGCAACCGGTGCGCGAGGGCGGCGGCGGACTCGATGACGTGTTCGCAGTTGTCCAGCACCAGCAACGCTTCCCGGTCGCGGATCGCCGAGATCAGCCGGTCCGCCGGATCCGCGGAGGAAGGTTCGCCGAGCAGCGCGTCGCGCAGGCCGAGCCCGGACAGGGTGGCCTGCGCGACGTCGTCGCCGCTGCCGATCGCGGCCAGCTCCACCAGCCACGCGCCGTGGCGGAAGTCAGCCACCATCGTGCGGGCGGTTTCCGTGGCCAGCCTCGTCTTTCCCGATCCGCCGGGTCCGATCAGGGTGGTGAGCCGGTGGCCCGACACGAGGTCGCGGACCGCGGCGACGTCGGCCTCTTTCCCGACGTAGCTGGTGAACTCCGCGCGCAGGTTGGTCTTGCGGCTTTCCTCGCGCCGTCCCACTTCGCCCCGCAGCAACGCGACGTGCAAGGCGGACAGTTCGGGCGAGGGGTCGGCACCCAGCTCGTCGGCCAGCGTTTCCCTGACGCGCTGGAACGCTTGCAACGCCTCGGTGTTGCGGCCCGCGGCGGCCAGCGCGCGCATCAACGCGCCGACCAGCTTCTCCCGCACCGGGTGCGCGGCCACCAAGTCGGTCAGTTCCGGGACGAGGTCCGCGCCGCGTCCGAGATCGATCTCTGCTTCGAACCGGTCTTCCGTGGCCGCCAGCCGCAGGGCTTCCAGCCGGGTAGCCGCCGCCTCGAACGCCTCGCTGTCCGGCAAGCCGACGTCCTGCATCGCCGGACCGCGCCACAACTCCAGCGCTTCGCGCAGCCGCCCGGGACCGTGGTCCTCCCGGGCCTGGGCGACAAGCCGCTCGAAGCGCACGGCGTCGACCGCGTCCGGGTCGATCGCCAGCCGGTAGCCGTCGGTCATCCCCTCGACCACGGCGCCCGGCAGTGCCTTGCGCAGCCGGGAAACCAGGCGTTGCAGGGCATTCGCCGCCTCGGCGGGCGGGTGCTCGCCCCAGATCCAGTCGATCAGCGTCGCCTTCGGGACCACTTGGCCCGGCCGGAGCGCGAGGGCGACGAGCAACCCGCGCAGCCGCGCGCCCGGAACATCGGCCACGCCGCCGTCGCGGACCTCGAAGGGACCCAGGATCTTGATCTGCACCCGCCCGATCCTGCCATCCGCAAGGAAGGTCAGGCAGCCGAATAGAGAACGATGTCGTCGAGCCGCGTGCGGGCGTGCACCTTGAGCGTGACGCCCGAGCTGTCCGGCGTGCCGAGAGTGCTGCGCACCAGGCCCTTCGTGCTCTTCGCGTCCACGGCGGCGGAGGTGCCCGCGCTGACGCCGACCTCGATTCCGCCGGCCGCGTTCGACAGCTCCACCTGGCCGCGCGTGACCCGGCCGATCCGGATCGGGCAGTTGGCGGCCTTGGCGACGACGCTCGCGTCCGCCGTGCCGATCTCGAAGCTGCCGTTCGAACCGCCGAGGTCGACGTCGGAGCGGGCGTGCCCGATCCAGACCTTGCCGCTCGTGCCCTGGTACCGGACCTCGCCGCCGGCCTCGCCGATCCGCAGGCCCGCCGTGCTGCCCTCGACGACCGCTTCGCCGGCGACCTGCCCGACCGCGAGCCCGCCCGCGCCGAGGTTGCCGCGCAGGGCGGCGACCTGGTCGAGCTGGACCTGGCCCGAGCCGATGTTGACCTCGCAGTCGCCGAGGACGCCGTCCGCCTGCACGTCGGTCCACGCGGTGTTCAGGACCAGTTTGGACCCGGCGGGCAGTTCGATCGCGATGTCGACAGAGCCGGTCTGCCGGCCGGACTTGGTCGTCTTGACCGCCAGCACGCCGCCGGCGAAGTCGACCTTGGTCTTCTCGGCGACCTTCACGTCGGTGGAGTTCGCCGCGTCGACGGGCTGCACCCGCACAACGGTCTCGGCGCGCTCGCCCGCGGTGATCCGGACGCGGGCGCCGGCCGTGGTCAGCGCGGCGGTGATGGGGTTCGGGGTGGTGAACGTGGACATTTTCGGTCTCCCTGGCTGGGTTTGCGGTTCGTTGTGACCACATTCGCCTGCTGGGCGGACACGCGGCTGTCACGGCTCAGACGCGGGGGAGAGGGGGCGTGTCAGCATCGGGTGCGGGTGGCGTCGAAGTAGGCGGTCACCTCCGGCCGCCACATGAGGACGACCGCCGCGATCACCATCGCGGCGAAGCCCAGCGGAATCAGCAAGTACGCTGCGTAGGCCGGATTGGCGATCATCGTCATCGGCACGGTGACTGGTGAAATGAGCCCCGGCGCTCCCAACACGGTGAGCAGGATCCGCGCGCCCCGGTACCCGGCACGCAACGAGAACGCCGCCAGCACGATGACGATGCCGATGATGACCGGCACTGTGGGCACGCCGACGATCATCCAGAGGACGAAAGCTCGTTTCAGGTTCGCGGGCTTCGCGAGCACTGTGCCCGGGAGCGGAATTCGAGGCGGGGGACCGGCACGGCGAGCGGTACGGCGCCGGGCCCACTTGTCAGCTCTGGGTTCGTTCATCGCCACAGGGAACCCCTGTGGCGCCGGGACCCCTCCCCGCCAGGCCGCGTGGTGCCTCGTACCTCGCCGTTGTGCTCAGTGCCGACCGGGAGCGGCGTCGAGAAGCAAGCCGCTGCCGGTCGGCACTGGATCTAGAATCTCCTTGCGTCGCGGCGAAAACCGCATGCACAGCTGCCAGGAAGAACCGAGCGGGACAGCTCAGAAAAAGGTGAGGATCGGCGCACTGGCTCCGCGGTTCCAGGTGATGGCGCCGTGCTGGAAGCGCTGGGTCCAGCCGGTGCTGGTGGTTTGCTCGTCAGTGGTGGGGAAGCCGAAACGGCCTTGTTCCCAGCCGTTCTGGCGCCAGGTTTGCCGGATCGAGCCCTGGACAGCGTGGGCCTGGCCGGTTTGCTCGCTGTAGTAGACCGAGGCGTTGGCGGGGCCGTTCGGGTCCTTGAAGCCGGCGTCGGTGGGCTGGCCGAAATGCACGTAGGACCCGGCTCCGTTGGGACCTTGCGGATTGGGGGTCGGGGCGAGCCCGGTGAGGGGGTGGGAGAACCAGGCTTCGCGGCCGAGTGCGACCCACTTTTCCCAGACGGGCCCGTAGAGAGCGCGCGCATCGTCGCCGGGACCGGCTTCGGGCGTCCAGTAGATGGCCCCGCCGCCGGCGGGGTTGCCGGTGAAGTCGGCGTGCATGATCTCGCCGCCGAGAGCCTGGCTGGTGGCCGGGTAGCCCAGCGGACCGGCGGGTCCGCCGGTTTTCAGGTAGCGCGCGTAGAGCGGGCCGTAGATCGCGTGGGCGCCGCCGGTCGCGGTGTAGTAGATCGCGCCGGCCTCGTACTGCTGGATCCAGCCGAGGCGTTCGGGGGCTTCGGCGGCCGCCGGGTTGGCGCGCTGCACGTGGCCGTAGGGGCTGCCGAGGAAGAATTCGGCCGCTTCGTCGGTCGCCAGCCGCTGCCGTTCGGCGGTGACCGCGGCGTAGCCTTTCGCCGTCGCGGCGCTGATGAGCCGCAGCGCGGACGCGGCGGTGCCCTCTTTGCCCGCCCCGACGGAGGTCCAGCCGCCCAGGTCGATGTCGACCGCGCCCGCCTTTCCGGCGTCGTCGATGAGCGTGACGGTGATCGGGTGGGCGGCGTCGCCGGACAGCAGGTAGGCGCCGGGCACGTCCACCGCGTATTCCCCGAAGTCGTCCGGGATCTCGAAGCACACCGGCCGCCCGTCGCCCGACGACGACTTCACCCGCACCACGTCGGTCCGCCCGGCGCAGCTCACCGGCTCCAGCGGCACCGGGTCCGCGGCCGCCGCCACGCCCGGCAAGCTCAGCCCGGCCAGGACGCACGCGGCGATCACGCCGGTCCGAAACACGCGCACCATCAATTCCCCCTCGTAGAACCAGCATCGTGAACCGGCGTGCCCGAAATCGCGGGCTCCGTGCCGCGAGATCGCGGCAACGCCGGTACGACATCCTAAACGCTCCGAAACCGGCTCAAGCGGGAAGAGGTCTTTCGTTATTTTCGCCGGAAAACAATTTTCTCGGCCATCCGGAAGATCGGGTAATTGCCAACAGTGGAAAAGTTGTTGTCCCGTACCATGTCCTGGCTGTCGAGTATGACGCACGTCACAAACCTGCGTGATCCACTTGTCTCGATGCTTACTATTCGTCCCGTCCGGAACCGGGGGCCGGAAATCTCTTTGCCACGGCGTGCTCGACGTATCTCAGCGCGGCGTGAATTTCTCATGCGCGAAATCTGTGCGCGTGTTTCCGTGTTTCCGAGGGGGATGGGCAAGTGCGGACTTCAGGGACGGGTCGTGCCGTGCGCGGGGGCGCGGCGGCGCGGGTGGTGGCGGCAGCGCTGGCGCTGGCGGTGACGGCGGGCCTGACGGGCGCGCCTGCGGCGTCCGCGGATCCCGCTCCGGTCACCGCGCCGGTCGTGTCGGATCGGGAGAAGGTGCTCGCGGTGTGGCGGGACGGCGGCCCGGCGGTGCGCGTCGCGGCGGGTGCGGCGCTGACCGGCACGGACGCGCAGCTGAAGACGTTCCTGGACACGGGGCAGGCCGCTGCGGACCTTCAGGACGCGCGGGCGCAGGTCGAGCAGATCGCCGCTGGGGGCGGCCCCGCGGTGCGCGAGGACGCCGGGAGAGCCCTGGCGGGTTCGGCGCAGGACCTGAGGACGTTCCTGGACTCCGGGTGGCGGGGCGGGTATCAGCGTGACCTGCGCGTCCAGGTGGAGCAGGTCCGCGCGGGGGCGGCGGAGGGCACCGAGGTGCGCCGCCGCGCCGACACGGCTCTGTCCCAGGGCAGCGTCGAGGCGCTGCGGGGATTCCTGGACAGGGAACGGCCTATCGCCGAGAACATCGACGTGGACATGCGGGTAGCCCGGTTGCTGGATGCCGCGCCGCGGGGATCCGCGGTCTACCAGGCGATCCAGGTCGCGTTGGACGGGACGCCGGAGGAGGAGCGGGAGTTCCTGGACTTCGGGTACGCGCTCGCGGTCGCCCGGGACAACGAACTGCTCTCGGTGAAGACCTTGGCCGAGCAGGCGCAGTGGGCTCGGCAGCAGGCAGCTGAGCAGACCGCGGTGGCGAAGGATTCCTCCGCCCGCGCGGTCAAGCTCGCCGACGCAGCCGCTTGGGCCGCCGACCAGGCCGGGTGGACCTCCGGGAACGCGGAGCAGCAGGCGGGGCAGGCCAGCGAGCAAGCGGCCCGCGCCGCTGATTTGGCCGGCCGGGCCGCGCAGGCGACCCAGCAGGCCGTGGCCTCGTCCAAGGCTGCCGCAGCCGCCGCGCGCACGGCGGTGTCGGCGGCCTCGCGCGCCGCCGCCGCGGCTGCGGTCGCGTCTCGCGCGGCAGGGAAAGCCGCGCGCGCCGCAGCGGCTGCGGCGGGAGACGCGCGCAAGGCTGCCGATGCCCGCGCCGCCGCGAACGCCGCGCGCGACGCCGCTGCCGGAGCCCGTACCTCCGCCGAGGCTGGGCGCGCCGCAGGGGACGCGGCGATCCAGGCGGGCCTCGCCGCGTCCGCCGCCGCCGGAGCCGGGGAAAAGGCCGCCGCTGCCGCAGCGGCGTCGGCGAATGCTGCCCGCTGGGCCGGGGCCGCCAACGCGCACTACCGGCAGGCGGCGCGAGCCGCGGCCCGCGCGCAGGCCGAGGCTGTGCACGCCCGCGCGGCAGCCAACACCGCGACCAACCTGGCCTCGCAGGCCGACAACGCCGCCCGCATGGCTGCCTACAACGCCGACAACGCCGCCGACTTCGCCGAATCGTCGGCGAGTCAGGCCGAAGCAGCGGCGGCCCACGCCAGCGACGCCGCCGCGGCCGCGCAGGCCACCGTCACCGCCGCGAAGGCAGCCACCGCCGCCGCTGACAACGCCCGCGACGCCGCGGACAAAGCCCAGGCCATCGCAGACAAGGCACGGCAAGCGGAAGCCGCCCTGCTGACCGGCGAACACGACCAGAAACTCGCTCTCGCCCGCGCGGCGGCCGACCAGCCGAACGCCGAGCATCCCGACGACCCCGCCAGCGACAACCCCGCCGCCGGGCCCGAAACCGGCCGCTGGGACTCCGAGACGCAGAAACTGCTCGCCGCGGCCCGCGACCCGCACGCCACCCAGGCGGCACGGGCAGGCCTGACTAGGCAGGCCGCGCTGCGGCTGGCCGAGAACCCCGCCACCGGCCCCTGGACCCGGACGGTCGCCGAAACCGCGCTCGGCGGCACCGACGCCGAGGCCGAACTGGTCGCCTACGCCGGTCTCGGCGCAGCCGCCGAGGCCGACGACCGGGACCGGATCGCGATGCTCGCCGACCCCGGCACCGTCGTTCCCGACGCCGGCGACCCCGACAAGCTCAGGGCGGCAGCGGCGAGCGCGGCGGCCGGGACGATCGAGCAGATCCGGAGCTTCCTCGCCGATCCCACCTATCCCGGCCGCGACACCGACGACCAGAACGCCGCCCGGGCCGTGCTGGACACCGCCCGCACCGCGGGACAGCAGGCCCTCGTCGACGCCGCGACCGCGGCGCTCGCCGGGAACGCGGCCGACGTGCGGGCCCTGCTCTCGCGCACCCAGGCGTACCGGCAGCAGCGGGACGACGTCCTCGCGGTCGCCCGCATCGGGGCTCAGGCGCGTACCGACAAACTGCAGAACCTCGGCGACGCCGCAGAGGAAGCCCTCGCCGGTCCCGCGACCGGGGTCCGGGACTTCCTCGACCGCGGCCAGCACCTCGCCCTCGCGAAAGACCAGGTGACCGCTGCGCACATCGCGAGTGTCGAGCATTTCCTGACTCTGGCCCGCGAAGCCGCCGCGCTCGCCGCGGGCGACGCCGCCGACGCTTGGAACGCCGTCCCCGCCGCACTGGCCGCCGCCAACAAGGCTGCGGAACAAGCACAGCGCGCCCGCGTCTACGCCGACCAGGCCGCCGGCTTCACCGCGCAAGCCCGTGCCGCCGCCCAGCGCGCCTCCGACTCCGCCAACCAGGCCGCCGAGTCCTCGCGGAAAGCCCGCGCGGCCGCCGACCAAGCCAACAATTCCCAGACCACCGCCACTGCTGCGGCGCAGCGTGCCTACCGCTTCGCCGCCACCGCACGTGTTTCCGCGCAGCAGGCCGCTCTTTCCGCTTCGCGCGCCGCCATCTCGGCAGCCGATGCCGCCCACGATGCCGCCGAAGCCCGGGACGCCGCCGACGCCGCTTACCGCATCTACTACGCGAAGGTCGCCGCCGAAGTCCGGCTCAACCGAGCCAACCCCGAGGAACACACCACCGACGGCAGCGCCGCGGACGACCTCGCCCAGCCCGCGCTCGGGCACGACCTGTCCGACGAACGCTACGAAGCCCTGCGCGGCCTCGGCTACACCGGCTCGCGCCGCTTCACCTGGCAAGAAGCCCTCGAGTTCGCTTCCCGCGGCCCCTGGCCGCAGGCCGAAGTCTGCTACGCCCTCGGCGGCACCGCCGACGAATGCCGCCCCGACGGTCCCCTCGGCGGCTTCGCGGGCTTCATCTACGACTATTTCCTCTCCGACATCAAGGCCTGCGCCCTGATGGACGCTAAAGCCTGCACCATGATGGCTGCCGGGGCGGCCGGCCGCGGAGCCAAGATCATCCGCGAAGCAGGCAAGATCGGCGAAGGAGCCGCCCGCGTCACCCTGCCCAAGATCGGCGAGAAACCGCGAAAAGTGGTCAACAGCGAGGTGCGGCATCTCGGCGACGACGAGCGATGGAGACGGGGCGGATTCCCGGACGAGAAAACCGCACGAGAAGCGGTGCAGGGGCTCGGAAAGTCGATCGAAGGCAACGGCTTCCCCACTGGGACCATCACCGACACTTCCCGCGTCGACCGCTTGCTGGTCCCGCTGAACGACAAGACCTACGCTGTCTACCAGATCAAACCGAACGGAAACGCCGTCTTCAAAACCATCCTGATCAAGCGAGGGTAAGTGACCGCAGGACAGACGAAGCCTCCGCCGACCGCGTTCTGGCGGTTCGGCTCCGACGGCGAACGCCGTGTCGTGCGCGACGTGCTGTACCGCCGATTCCCCCGCTTGGCCAGCCTGCTCGCCGACAGCTTCGACACGGTGCTCGCCCGCGACGTCGCGGGCCCGGGAAACCTCGGCGGCGAGAACGACGTCGTCCTCGAGACGATCGTTCTTCTCGCTGAGGCCAACGGGAATCTCGGCCGCGTGCCCGCCGGACAGCTCCACGACATCGTCGGCGAAGCCATGGCCCGCAGCCTCGGCCACGCCCCCGAACCCAGCTCTGTGCAGGAGGCGGCGAAGCTGATCAGCGCGGCGGCGGAGGCTGTCGACTGGGAAGCCCTTGTTTGGGCGGCGACTGATTTCGACGGCGGAGCGCTCCCGGAGGACATCCGGTCGCGCAGCGCCCCTTTCTGGGCGTTGCTGAATACGCCGGAAGAATACGCGGCAGTGAAGGCGGTGTTGAACCGGCAATTCGCGCAGACTGCCGCGATCTTGTCGCATTGCCTGGAACAGGCCGACCTTCAGGACATCGTCTACCCCGGCCAGACGCCGGAATACCCCGATGTCGTGCGGGAGATGCTGGTATTGCTGTCGGACGTGCTGGCCGACCTCGGCCAGGTGCCCGCGGAACGGCTCGAGCACGTCCTGCGCGAAGCGGATGCGCGCTGTTTCGGCGAGCTGCCCGAGGAATCTCGGGTCCGCCGCGCGGTCGACCTCGTCATCGCCGAACACGCGGCGAGCGAGGGCGGATGAGCCGGAGGCCGAATCCGACGAGCGCCCAGCCGAGCCGCCGCCGCACTGCGGAGTAGCTGCGGCAGCACGCGCTCATCGAAGAACTCCGTGCCCGGGCGCCCCGGTTCGTGCCGGCGGGTCGGCGCTGGCCGTCCGGACGGGAACGGCAGTCCGGACCGTGGAACGAGACACCGCCCGCCTGACTGCGGCGGGCGTGCCGATCGACGTGAGGCGCGGCCGTGGCGGCGGCTACCGGATCGACGCGCGGCAGCAGCTGCCTCCGGTGGCGCTCACCCCGGGCGAGGCTTCGGCGCTCATCGCGTCGCTGGTCGCGGTCGGGCCTTACGTCTCCGCCTCCGCGCAGACCGCACTGTCGAAGCTGCTCGACGCGCTCATGAGAACCTGATCCTCTTGCCTCAAGATCGGGTCCGCGCAGTTGCGTCGCAGACCCGGACGGCACCTGTGATTTAGCTGATTGCGGCGATCTTCTCCCCGACCCGGCTGGCGTCCTCGTCGCGGTGCTGGGATCGAAACAGGTGAAGAGCTTGTTGCCATGCGTCGTGGGCCGCTGCCCTGTCGCGCGTTTCGTAGACGTCTCCGAGGAGGTCAAGCGCGGCGGCTTCGGACGCGGCGTCGCCGAGTGTTCGGTAGATGGAAAGCGATTCTTGGCACGTGTCGATCGCACGTTCACAATTGCCGGTGTGGTGGGCGATGTAGCCCAGACGGAGCAATGCGGTCGCTTCGCCGCTGTGATCGTTCTGGTTTCGGCATTGCTCGAGGGCTTGGGTGCAGTGCTGGTGTGCCTGGTCGTAATCGCCGAGTTTCGCGGTGTACCAGCCGATTTCGTTGAGAGCGTGAGCGCTGCTGGCGACCGCGCCGACATCTTTGTACAAGCGGAAAGCGCGTTCGGAGTGGCCCAGCGCTGTCCGGTTGTCGCCACGCTGTTCCCAGGCGACTGCCAGCGCGCGATGGGTGTGGGCCTCGCCCAGCCGGTCCTTGTGTGCGTGTGCCCAGGCGATGCCTTGATCCAGGTAACGGAGGGCGTCGTCGTGGTGGCCCAGCTGCGCTGCGGCGCGGCCGCAGTGGCGGTAGGCACGAGTGCGCAGACGAACATCGGCCAGGTGTTCGGACGCAGCCAGCCCTGCTTCCCAGGCCGTCAGGTTGTCCTGGAAGTGACCCTGCCGGAGCTGGAAAGTGGTCAGGGTCCAGGCGAGCTGCCATACCGCGGAGCACCAGCGCCGTTTCCAGGCCAGCTGCAGCGCGGCCATCAGGTTGCCCTGCTCAGCGGTGAGCCAGGCCCAGGCATCGTCGCGGCCGGCGAATTCCCGAGGTACGCACCCGTCGTCGAGGCCGTCGAGTTCGATGGGGGCGTGGCCGGGCGCGATGAGCCGGTCGGCGGCGTGCGCGGTGTGGCAGAAGAAGGTCACCAGGCGGCGCAGGGCTGGGTCTGTTTTGGAGGGCTCGGCCTTCCGTGAGGCGTAGAGTCGGACCAGGTCGTGCATCCGGTAGCGCGGGAAAGCATGCTCGATGAGCGACACGCGTTCGAGCGACCGCAGGATCGCGAGTGTTTCGTGCTCCGGCTTGCCCGCGAGGCTGGCCGCGGTGGGCACACTGATGTCGGAGCCGGGTGCGTTGCCGAGCAGCGTGAACAAGGTGGCCTGTTCCGAGGTAAGCGCCTGGTAGGACCAGGACAGTACCGCGTCCAGGCTGCTGCTCGAGCCTTCGTCGAGGGCTTGCAGCCGGGTGGCGGTGTCGCTCAGTTCTGCGGCCAGATCTGCGAGCGGAATATCCGGATCGAGGAGTGCCCTGCTCGCGACGATGCCCAGTGCCAGCGGCAGCCCGGCACAGCAGCGCACCAGTTCGGCCACGGCAGCAGGTTCCGCCGCCAGCCGGTCGGCGTCCAGCCGGCGGGCCAGCAGCGCAAGGGACTGGTGGTCGTCGAGCGCATCGACGGTGACCGGGCGGGCGCTGTGCCGGGTGAGCAGGCCGGCCATCCGGTCCCGGCTGGTGACCAGCACCGTGCACCGGGCACCGCCGGGAAGCAGAGGGAAGACGTGCTCGCTGTCGCGGGCATTGTCGAGCACGATGAGCATCCGCCGCTCGGCCACCAGGCTGCGGTACAGCGCTGCCTGCGCTGACGGTTCCGCGGGAAGGCCGTCCGGTGCTACGCCGAGGGCGTCGAGAAAACCGCGTACCGCCTCGTAAGGCGGCATCGGGTCGTTGTCGGGGCCGAAGCCGCGCAGGTCGACGAACAGCTGCCCGTCGGGGAAACGATCCTGGTGCCGGTGCGCCCAGTGCAACGCCAGCCACGTCTTCCCGATCCCGCCGGAACCGGCCAGCGTGGAGATCACCACCGTGGAACCCTGCTCGGAGGCACCGTCGAGCGCCGTCGTCAGCTGACCCAGCTCGGCTTCGCGTCCGGTGAACGTCTGGGGGGCTGCCGGGAGCTGCCGCGGCGCCGTCGACGGGCGACCCGCCCGGTGAACGGTGATGGAATCGACGTGCAGTGCTTGGACAACGTTGCCCGACGCGTCGCCGCTGATCGAATTTCGCCCCTCGTAGGTCCCCGCCATGTCCGTCATTCTGCCGGACCGCTCCCCGCGGCCTGCGCAGCGCGGCAGGACGGCGCGGCGGAGGTCCGTGGGAAATCAGGTGCGCGGGAATTGCTGCTGAAGCCAGGCCGTGACGGCTTTGACGGTGGAGTAGCCGTGCTCGCGCAGAATGTCGACGATGTCGCGGCCGCACACCAGCGCGACGGGGTGCTGGTCGTCGCGGATCTCTTCCTGGAGTTGCCGGTTGAAATAGGACGTCGTGACGAGCACGCCGAAGTTGCGGTGACGAAGACGTGAGATGAGGCGGCTTCCTTCGCGAACGCCTACTGAGTTGCTGGTGGCGTAGCACTTGGCTTCGAGTGCGAAGTCGATGGCGATCCGGTCGGCAGCCGGGCCGATGTGGTACTCGCCGACGGCGTCGCGTCCGCCGTCGCGGCTGGGGCGGGTGGCGTCGCATCGCCCAGTGGCGGGCGCGATGAGCCGCCAGAGCGCAATCGCACACGCCTCGAAGTCGTGCGGACGGCCCTGGAAGTATTCGTAGACGGCGGTGAGAATCGCTTTGCCGTCGCGGTCTTGCGGGAGCTGGGCGTCGTGACTGCGGATTGCTGATGTGGCCGGTGCGGTAAGCGGGGTGTATGCGCGTCCCTGCACCCAGGAACTCCATTGCGGCGGGCAGCCTCCGTCGAGCGGATCTCCGCCGTCCGCGAGGTGACGGAGCCAGGTCCGGGGGATGACCGCGCAGTCCAGGACAGTGAAGCGGGCGCGATAATTCTGGAACCGTTGCCCTCGGGTGGTGCGCCAGATTGCTTGGAGTTCGTCGTCCAAGGTCAGCGCCGGTCCGCCGGGCGCGAGCAGTCCGCGGAACCGTACGGCGCGGCCGGGTCCTGCCTTTTCGAACAGCAGGAACGGCGGAACGGCTTGCCGCTGCTCGGGAGGGCCGTGCGAGGCGTTGAACGCCTCTCGGAGCAGCAGATTCCCGCCGCGGCTGGTGTTGTGCAGCTCGTGGCCGGGCTTGCGGTTGTCCCCGTAGTAGGTGAACAGTCCGGTCTGGAGGTCGAGAGCGTCCGGCCAGTCGACCTGGTGCCCGGTCGTGTAGAGGACCGCCAAGCGGACGACGCCTTTGCGGGGCGAGCCGACGTACCGGAATCCGCCCTGGTTGCCCACACCGGGAACGAGCTTGGCGATCGGGTCGTCGCTGACGTTCCCCCTGGTTCCGCCCGGGTACCAGGCGTCGACCACCAGGTCTGCCGAGCCGAGATCCTCGAACTTCGCGACTGGTTCGGTGATCGCCGACGGTTCTGCCGCGGTCAGAACGGCCCCCTTTCCGTTGAGCGTGCAAGTTGCCCGGGCGCAGGGTATCGGGCAATCGGCGGCGGAGTGCTGTGCGACGCACCGAGCGGAGTGTGCGTGAGGTTCGGTGCGGCTGCTGCCAGGCATGACCTCACCCGGCCCGCTCGCGCGCGGTCGGCGATGAACACTTCCGGCGGCTCCGGCGAATATCCGATGTGACCAGGGCTGAGCGGTACGCCGCGGCAAGCGGGGCGGACGGTGACGATCGACCGGACTTGTGCGGGGGCGACCTTCACTCGGTCTTCCAGAACCTGTTCGACAGACACGCCCGAGACGTGCGCCGGTATCTGGCCAGCCGCGCCGGGCCGTCCGTGGCCGACGATCTGGTCAGCGACACGTTCCTGACCGCGTTGCAGCGGCGGGCCAGTTACGACCCGGCACGGGCCAGCGCCCGCGCCTGGCTGTTCGGCATCGCCACCAACCTGCTGCGCCGCCACGCCCGGACCGAAAGCCGGTACTTGCGGGCGGCCGCCCACGACGAGCACGGCGCGCCGGTCGCCCAAGGCCATGCCGATCGGGTGGCCGACTTGGTCGACGCTCAGGCCAGGGTCCGGGGACTGGCCGCCGCGCTGGCCGGTCTCGCCCCGGGGGACCGGGACGTGCTGCTGCTGACCAGCTGGGGAGAGCTGGACGCCAGCGAAATCGGAGCGGTGCTCGGCATTCCCGCGGGCACTGTCCGTTCGCGGCTGCACCGGGTCAGGCGGCTGCTTCGAGCCCAAGCCGAACCCAGGGCGCCGCACAGCCCGGAAGGAGAGCGCACCGATGACTGAGGACAACGTCCGTCGCTTGTGGACGAACGAAGAGCTGGACGAGGCGCTGTGCTTGCTGCGCGCGAAGGAACTCCCCGGTCAGGAGCCCTTGGCCGCCGCCAACGAAGCCCTGCTGAACGCAGTGCGGTCCATAGAGGGAAAGGACGCTGCCGCGCCTGGAATCACTCCGCTGACCGAGGTCAAGGGAAAGCCGGTGTCTCCCACCGGGCGGCGCTGGCGGATCGGTGCCGCCGCCGCGGCTCTCGTGATGACGGTCGGCGCCACGGCGGCGATCACGCGAGCCGACCTCGGCGACCACTCGGCCCCATCGTCGGCAGCCGCGCCGCGGGTGCGGTTCGTGTCGGTGCAGCAGGCACTGAAGAGCGCCGCCGACAAGATCCGCGTTGCCGGCGAGGATCCCATCCCTGCGGGCAAGTTTCGCTATATCGCGACCCGCACCTGGCTCCTGTGGAACGACAGCCGGATCCCGGCCGCCTTCTCCGGCGAACGGCTGACGCAAACCTGGCAGCCCAGCGAATTCGCCGGGCAATGGCTGCTCAGAACCGCGCCCACCGGGAACCGGAAATGGCTCGTCGGCGACGAGCGAGCGCTCAAGACCGCCACCGAGCGGATCGAGCGAAACCGCGATGCCGACCTCCGCGAATACTGGCCGAGCGGCGAATGGCGAGCCGCGAACGGAAAGTTTCCCGCCAAAGCCATGGCCGTCGTCGGCCGGTGCGACGACGAATGGGGCGCACCTACCGAACGGCAGCTGGACGAGCTGCCGCGCGATCCGCGGAAACTGTACGACTTGATGGCGGCCGACCTTTCGGTGGTGAACAAACCCAAGCTCGGCGGGGTGCTGAACCTCGCCGCGCAACTGCTCAAAACCGGCACCCTGCCTGCCGACCTCAAGGAGTCGCTTTACCGCGCGGTGGCCAAGATCCCCGGTCTCAAGGTGACCGAGCAGGCGGCCAACCTCGACGGCCGTACCGGTGTCGCGCTGGGCGTGGACCCCGTCGACGGCACTTTCCGGATGGAAATCATCGTCGACCCCGTTACCGGGGAATTCATCGGGGAACGCCGGACGCAGCTCAAGCCGGTGGAAAACGACATCACGACCGCGGGCGTCAAACCCGGAACCGTGACCTTTTCCAGTTCGGTGCGAACCGCTGTCGCCGACGAACAGGGAGTTGTCCCGCCAGGGTATTGACCCGCCGATCGGCCCGAAATGTTTCCCCATTCTCCGGAAACCCGGAGATCACCTCACGAGGGAGCACTGATGACAGCACGGAGACGGTTGACTGCCGTAGCGCTGGCCATGGCCTGCGCGGCGGCGACCTTGACTGCCGCGCCCGGCCAAGCGGCCGAAGCGCCGCCAGCGGCGGGAGGCGGTGTCAGCCACCAGGTCACGTTGATCACCGGTGACCAGGTCAGCGCGCGCAGGGACGCGCACGGCCGCTGGTCCTTGGCCATGCCGGACGACGCCCGTTCCGGACGCACGCCGTACGTCCAGTTCGGGACACGGCACGGGAACAGCGCCGACTCGTATCTGATGCCGGTCTCCGCCATTCCTCTCGTCGAAGCGGGCCGACTCGACCGGGAACTGTTCAACATCACCGGGTTGATCCGCCAGGGTTACGACGACGCTGCCACCAGCACGCTGCCTCTGCTGGCCGAGTACGCCGACGGCGCGACCGCCCGCTCAGCCGCACCGTCCGGCGCCCAGCGCGGCCGCAGCTTCGACCAGCTCGGCTACACCGAACTCGCCGAGTCCAAAAAGGACGCCAAGACGTTCTGGGCGGGGCTGAGCGCGGGCGGACCGGCCGCGCTCTCCGGCGGGCCGAGCAAGATCTGGCTCAACAGCAAGGTGCGCGCCTCGCTGGACCAAAGCGTGCCGCAGATCGGCGCGCCCGCGGCGTGGCAAGCCGGCTACACCGGCAAGGGCGTCACCGTGGCGATCCTGGACACCGGAGTGGACGCCGAGCACCCCGACCTGGCCGGGAAAGTCGCGCTGAGCAAGGACTTCAGCGGCAAGGGCAGCGTGGCCGACGGCAACGGGCACGGCACGCACGTCGCCTCCATCGTCACCGGCTCCGGCGCGGCCTCGGGCGGCAAGTACAAAGGGGTCGCCCCGGACGTCAAGCTGGCTATCGGCAAGGTGATGAACGACGGCGGCTCGGGCCGCGAATCCGACATCATCGCCGGGATGGAGTGGGCCGCGCGCGAGGCCAAGGCGAAGGTTGTCAACCTGAGCCTCGGCACCGAGCCCACCGACGGCACCGATCCCGCCGCGCAGGCGGTCAACAAGCTGAGCAGCCAGTACGGCACGCTGTTCGTGGTCGCGGCCGGCAACTCGGGCCAGGATGAGGGAGTGAGTTCCCCGGCCACGGCCGATGCGGCGCTGGCGGTGGGCAGCGTGACCAAATCCGACGCGCTGTCCCCGTTCTCCGACCGCGGCCCGCGCGTCGGCGACGGCGCGGTGAAGCCGGAAATCGGCGCCCCGGGCAGCGACATCGTGGCCGCGCGCGCCAAGGGAACCGCACTGGGCACGCCGGTGGACGAGCATTACACTACGCTCTCCGGCACCTCGATGGCCACTCCGCACACCGCGGGAGCGGCCGCGATCCTGGCGCAGCAGCATCCTGAGTGGACCGGCGAACAACTCAAGGCCGGACTGGTCGGCACGGCGAAAGAACTGCCCGGGATCGGCGTGCAGGCCCTCGGCAGCGGACGGCTCGACGTCTCCGCTGCGGTGACCCAGGCCGTGCGGTCCGAGCCCGCGACGGTGAACACCGTCGTGCGGTGGTCCGGCAAGACCGACAAGCGCACGGTTGCTTACACCAACTCCGGCACCGCTCCGATCACGCTGAACCTGGCTTTCTCCTTGGCGGACAAGCAAGGGCAGCCGTCCGCCGCGAACCTGGCGAAGCTCTCGGCGAACTCGATCACCGTGCCTGCGGGCGGGAAGTCCACTGTGGACATCACGTTCACCTCGAAGACCGGCAAACCCGGCACCTACACGGGGCTGCTGCTGGCCGGCACCGCGGACGGCAAGGCCCAGGTGCGCACCCCGGTCGGAGTGAAGGACGAGCCGGAGCTGTACGACCTTTCGGTGAACATGCTGGGCAGAGACGGCAAAGCCCCCGGCGCGCAGGACTACCAGACCTCCGTTGCCGTCAACGTCCGCACCGGAGCGAGCTTCTTCGGGTATGCCGGAAAGCCGCTGCGGGTGCCGCCGGGGGAGTACACCCTGAGCGCGGGGCTCACGAGCCGCAGGCCGGACGCGCCGGTGGAGATCACCGCGTTCGCCAACCCCAGTCTCAAGGTGACCCGCACAGCGACGGTGTCCTTCGATGCCCGCCAGGCCAAGCCGGTGACGATCCGCACGGATCAGACGGGGGCCCTCGACGGCGGTCTGGGCGCCCGGCTCGAAACCCGCCCCGAGGGACCGCGCGAGCCGGTGTCGCTCTCGCTGGCCGCGGGTGCGCAATTCCAGCGGCTCTATGCCTATTCCACCCCGGGCGCGAGTTCGAAGTACTTCCGCTTCACCGAGGACATGCGGCTCTACCAGCCGTGGATGGAATTCACCGCGGAAGGGACGAGCCCGTTCGCCGTGGACGCGGGCTTCACCCCGTTCTCCGACCGCGTTCCGCCGTCCGCTCAGCGGCTGGGCGTCGTTTACGGCGGCACCGGCTCTGAGGCTGATCTGTCCAAAGTGGATGCCAAGGATAAATTGGTGGTGCTCGACCTTCCGGACGGCATTCTCGTTACTGAGGCAGGCAAGCGCATCGACAACGTGAAGGCGGCTGGCGGGCGTCTCGCGGCCTTCCGCCTCGTTGACGCCGGTGCCGCGGCCAGGCTGGTCGGCACCGCGCCCGACAAGTGGTCGTTGCCGACGTTGCAGCTGGACGGATACACCGCCGACCGCTTCGTCGCACTGGCCAAGGCCGGCGGGCTGACCTCCTCGCTGACCGTGCGGGACCGCAGCGACTACCAGTACGACCTGTACTACCCGTCGCAGGGCAGCATCCCCGCCGATCCGTCGCACGACGCGAAGGCAGCGGACGTGGCCGAGGTGACCATGGCCTACCACGGCTACGCCAAGGAATTCCTCCCGATGGTGTACCCGATCGCGGTGGGACCGGAAGGGGAGATCAACCGGGGCGCGCAGAGCGCCGCACCGCAGTCCGAGCAACGGCGTTACTTCACGCCGGGCGACTGGCGGTTCCAGGTGCAGGGCGTCGATTTCAGCGGTGACTACCCTCGCGAAGGCGGCACGCTTGTCGAGGGACAGCGCTCCCTGGCGGCGGGCAGTTCCTCCCGCACCGACTGGAACGCCGCGGTCATCGGCCCCTCCTTCGCCGGGCCGACCGGGACGGGCCGCCCGTGGGTGTGGCGGACCAAGGACTGGGCTCTCGACGTCACGCTGCCGGTGTTCTCCGACGCCGCCGGGCACGGCAGCAGCGCGGACTACACCAAGGAACTGGACCGGGGAACGACTTCGGCCTACCTGGACGGTCAGCTGCTCGGCACCCAGAACTCCCCGGGCCGCGGGGTTTTCCAGGCCCCGGCGCGGTACGGCACGTACCGGATCACCGCGGACGTGACCAGGGACCAGCCGTGGTGGCCCGTTTCCACCAAGTTCAGCGGCGAGTGGACCGTCGCCCCGACACTGGCGGCGGACGGCCCGCTGGGCATGCTCGCGGTCGGGTTCGCCCCGCCTGCGGACCTGCGCAACATGGTGCCGGGCGGCAAGGAGATCAGCTTCCCGGTGACCGTGACCCGGCAGGACTCGCCGCCGAAGGTCACCGCGCTGTCGGTGGAGATCTCCTACGACGACGGTGCCACCTGGCAACCGGTCGAGGTGGCTTCGGATGGTCCTAAGTGGACGGCCAAGGTCCGCCATCCGGCGAGCGGGTTCGCCTCGTTGCGGGCGAAGGCGGTTGATGACAAGGGCAACGCGGTGAATCAGACGGTGATCCGGGCTTATCAGATCGGGTGAGCGGGGCGGGGGTTCGTCCAGCTGGGCGAACCCCCGTACGCGGCTGCCTCGGACGCGGCTGCCCCGCACGCGGCTGCTCCGCATCCGCTCGCCCCGCACGCGGCTGCTCCGCATCCGCTCGCCCCGCACGCGGCTGCCCCGGGTCCGGTGCTCCGCATCCGGTCACTCCGCGTCCTGCTGCCCTGCACCCGGTCGCCCCGCATCCGGTTGCCCCCGCACGTGGCCGCCCTCGGCACCCGGTCGTGCCCCATCCGGTTGGCCCCCCGCACGCGGTTGCCCCGCATCCGGCTGCCCCGGCCACCCCCCTCCCTGGCCGCCCGAGGTGAGCGCCGCCCGCACCCTCCGCCCCGGGTCTAACCCAGCGCCGCCGCGAAGCTCACTCCGGAATCTCGCCCATGGAACGGCACAGCCTGCGCAACAGATCGGCCAGTTCGCGCTGCTCCTTGCCGCTCAGGCCGCTCACCAGCGTCTCCTGGGCGGCCAGTTCCGCGGCGACCGCCTCGTCGACGAGAGCCAGTCCGGCGGGGGTGAGCCGGATCAGCGCCGTGCGGCGGTTTTCCGGGTTCTGCCTGCGGTCGGCCAGCCCGGCGGCCACCAGCCGGTCCAGGCGGCTGGTCATCGTGCTGTTGCCCGCCAGCATCCAGCGCGCGATCTCGGACAGCGTCAGCTCGTACGGCGGCCCGGCCCGCCGCAGGGTGGCGAGGATGTCCAGATCGGCGTGGAGCACGCCGTAGTCCTTCAGCGTCTCGTCGAGGCGGCGGGTGACCCGGCGCGCGATCCGTGTCAGCCGGGCCAGCACCGACAGCGGGGCCGGGTCGAGGTCCGGGCGTTGCGCGCGCCATTGGTCCAGGACGTCGTCGACGAAGTCACGCTCCATCCTCGTACTCTACAATGACGGACATTACGACCTCGTACCTTTCGGCTCCGCAGCGAAGGAGGGGAAGATGCCCGGAGTGATCGTCGTCGGCGGCGGGCCGGTCGGCATGCTGCTGGCCACGGAACTCGGCAGGCACGGCGTACCCGCCACGGTCGTCGAAAAACTCACTGCCACCCACGACGAACCACGCGCGGGCACCCTGCACGCGCGTACCGCACAGTCGTTGCTGCGCCGCGGTTATCTGCCCGAGCCGAACCCGCCGCGCGATCCGGGAGCCGTCGTCGAGGTCCCGTTCCATTTCGGCGGACGTCCGGTGCTGACGCTGGAATCGCCCGCTCTCGAGGGCGCGCCGATGGTCGGCCAGGCGCAGTCCGACATCGAGCGTTTCTTCGAGGCGAAGGCCCGCGAACTCGGCGTCACGATCCTGCGCGGCCACCGGGTCACCGGGATCCGGGACGACGGCGGCCAGGTCAGCGTGTCTACCGACCATGGCGAACTCGCCGCCGCCTACGTCGTGGGCTGCGACGGCGCCCGCAGCGTGGTCCGCGAGGCGGCGGGGTTCGCCGGGACCACCCATCCGGCCACGTTCGCCGGGCTTCTCGGCCTGGCCAGGCTGGACGATCCCGCGCGGGTGCCGCCCGGCTGGACGCAGGGGCCGACCGGCTGGACGCTGATCAATGTCAACCCGTCCGGGCACAGCCGGATCCTCACTCACGAGTTCACCGAGCCGCTGCCGGAACGCGGAGCCCCGGCGGGGATCGAGGACCTGCGGGCGGCCGCCTCGCGCATTCTCGGCCGCGACGTGCCGATGTCCGACGCGACGTTCGTCGGCCGGTTCAGCGACTTCACGCGGCTGGCCGACCGCTACCGCCGCGGCAGGCTCCTGCTCGCCGGCGACGCGGCCCACGTGCACGCCCCGCTCGGCGGGCAGGGGCTCAACCTCGGCCTGCAGGACGCGTTCAACCTCGGCTGGAAGCTCGCCATGGTCGTCGCGGGCACGGCTCCGGACGAACTGCTGGACACCTATCACACGGAACGGCATCCGGTCGCCGAAGCGGTCGTCGAGAACACCCGTGCCCAGGCCGCGCTGATGCGCCCGGGCCCGGAGTTCGAGCCGTTGCGCGCACTGGTCGCCGACCTGCTGTCCACTTCGGACGGCAACCGGCTGCTCAGCGACCGGATCAGCGCGCAGGGCGTGCGGTACGGCGACGGCCGCGGCATGGCGGGGGAGTTCCTGCCGAATTTCCCGCTCGGCGAGCGGACGGTCGCCGAAGTGCTGCACCGGGGGCGTCCCGTGCTGTTGCTCGGCCCGGGCACAGCCGGTTTCGCCGACGCGGCGGCGGGGTGGAAGGACGGCGTCGACGTCGTCGCGCACGACGAGGACCTCGGCGAACCGGCGATCCTGCTGCGCCCGGACGGCTATGTCGCGTGGGCGGGGCAGGACGCGGAGCGGCTCGCCGAGGCCCTCGCCGCGTGGTTCGGCCCGCGCTAGGCCGGGCGCACCGACTGGCGGTGCCGGAACACGTCTTCCGGATCCCATCGCGCCTTCGCCCGCCGCAACCGCGCGTAGTTGTTTTTGAAGTACAAGTCGTGCCACGGAACCCCGGAGGTATTCCAGTCCGGATCGGAGAGATCCGCGTCCGGGTAGTTGATATAGCACCCGTCGGCCACCTCGCCCGGCACCGGAACTCCGCCGGTGTCCGCGTACATCGCGCGGTAGAAGTCCCGCACCCAGCCGATGTTCGCCGCGTCGGCGTCCGCAGTGGACCAGAAAGCCTGATACAGCAGCTTGAACGTGCTGTCGCGCTGAGCCACCGCGGTCGCGGCCGGGTCGACGGCCGAGATCGCGCCGCCGTAGGAGAACGCGACGAGCATCGTGTCCGGGTTGGTCACGTCCGGCCGGGTCAGGTACTCGTAGGCGGTCCGCAGCTGCGGCTCCGGGAGCGTGCTCCGGACGTAGGCCGACTTGTGCTCGCCGCGCAGCGTCGGGTCGGTGAGCACTGGCGTGTTCGTGCCGAGGAACCGCGTCGCCCGCAGCCAAGGAAGCCGCCGCGGGCGCGCCAGCCCCGGCATCGGGCCGAACTCGCCGGCCCGCGCGAACCCGGTCGTCGCCAGTTCGCCGAGAACGCGCGAAAGGTACTCGCTCAGCACCCGGTCCGCGTTCGCCGCACCGGCGTCGATCTGCGCCACCAGGCCGACCGTTCCGTTGCAGCGATGGTTCAGCATCAGCAGGCTCGACAGCTCCGCGCCGGGCGAGTCCGGCGCGCGGTGCTCGTGGTGCCAGCGCGCGTAGCCGCCGAGCAGCCGGGCGAACCGCTGCTCGTCGAGCTCGGCCCACGGCACCGACAACGCCGTGACGAGCACTTCGGGCGGCGGCTGCACCAGCGGCTCCCGGAACAGGAACCGGGTCACCACGCCGAACGAGCCGCCGCCACCCCCAGTGTGTGCCCAGAACAGGTCGGCCTCGGGCCCGGACGAATCGCGGGTGACCACAATGGTCCGGCCGTCGGCCAGCACGACCTCGACGCCGTACAGATGGTCGACGGTAAGGCCGTCCCGCCGCGACAGCAGGCCGTAGCCGCCGCCGGTGATGTGCCCTCCCGCGCCGACCGAATAGCAGATCCCGCCGGGGATCGTCACGCCCCAGCGTCGGTACAGCTGTTCGTAGACGTCCTGCAGCCGCGCCCCGGCCCCGACGGAGTAGACGCCGTCCGCGTAGTCCACTTCGGACAGTCCGCTAAGGTCGAGGAGCTCGTCGACCCCCTCGCGGTGGACGAAATCCTCGAAACAGTGGCCGCCGCTGCGGATCGCGAGCCGCCCGTGCGCGCCGGAGACCGCCGAAGCGACCTCCTCGGCGGTCCCCGGCAGGTGCACCGACGACGGTTTCGCGGTGTAGCGCTGGTTGATCCCGGCCGTGAAGTCCGCGTAGCGCGGGTCCTCCGGCCCGATGACGCGTCCGGTCATGGCTCCTCCCGGAAGGGGAGGCCGGGACGGCAGCCGTCCCGGCCTCCGCTCAGAGGTCCCCGGCGAGCTTGCCGCCGACGCCCCAGTGGTCCTTTTCGACGTCGGTGACGATCACCGTGACCGCGGCTTCGGGGCACTTCGCGAGCCGCGAAACGGTGCCCGTCACTTCTTCGACGAGCTCGCGGCGTTCGGCCTCACCGGCCCCCTTCCACCAGTTCACGTGCACGACCGGCATCGTCGTTCACCTCCTTTCCGGTCCGTCGGTCCAGACCCGCCGCGCCGAGCGCGACGACCAGCGAGGCCACGGCCAGCCCGGCGCCGATCCAGCTCGGCGAGAGCAGCCCGGCCCCCGCGCTGAGCCCGATGCCGCCGAGCCACGGGCCGAGCGCGTTCCCGACGTTGAACGCCGAGATGTTGCTCGTGCTCGCCAGGGTCGGCGCGCCTTCGGTCTCGTTCATCACCCGGGTCTGCAGCGCCGGGTTGATCAGGAAGCTGCCGACCCCGAACAGGAACAGCGTCGCGATCATGGCCGGTTTGCTGTGCGCGGCAAGGGAAAACGCGCCGAGCATCACCGCGAGCAGCAGCAGGCCCGCGCACAGCGTGCCCATCAGCGAGCGGTCGGCGAGCTTGCCGCCGAGCACGCTGCCGAGGAACGTGCCGACGCCGAACAGCGCCAGCAGCGGCGGCACCATCCCGGAGGAGAACCCGGTGAGGTCGGTCAGCAAGGGCGCGATGTAGGTGTAGGCGGTGTAGAGCGCGGCCTGGCTGAGCGTGGTCGTGCCCAGCGCCAGCCACACCTTGGGGTTGCGGAACGCGGCCAGTTCGTGGCGCAGGCCCAGATGGCCCGCCCGCGGCTGGTGCGGCACCAGCGCGACGACGCCGACGAGATCGACGATCCCGAGTACGGCGACCGCGAGGAAGGTCGCGCGCCAGCCGAAGTGCTGGCCGACGAACGTGCCGAGCGGAACCCCGGCGATGGTGGCGATGGTCAGTCCGCCGAACATGATCGCGATGGCCCGGGCGCGTTTGCCCGGCTCGACCAGGTTCGCGGCCACCACCGCGCCGATGCCGAAGAACGAGCCGTGCGCGACGGCGGTGACCACGCGGGCGGCCATCAGCACGCCGAACGACGGCGCGGCCGCGGCGAGCACCTCGCCCGCGATGAACACCGCGAGCAGCGCGACGAGCGCCGTTTTGCGCGGCACCTTGGTGGTCGCGGCGGTGATCAGCGGCGCGCCGATGACGACGCCGACGGCGAACAGCGAGATGAGCAGCCCGGCCTGCGGCAGGGTGACGCCGAACGCGCCGGACAGTTCCGGCAGCAGGCCGGCGATCATGAACTCGGTCGTGCCCAGGCTGAACACCGTCAGCCCGAGCACGAACAGGGCGATGGGCATCGTTGCTCCCGGAGGGTCGGGCGATGGTCAGGACTCGAGCGCGGCCAGTCCGGCCTCGGCGATCTTGACGTCGTCGGTCCAGTGGGCCCCCGAGACGCCGATCGCGCCGACGAGTTCCCCGCCGACCATGATCGGCAGCCCGCCGCCCATGCCGACCAGGCGGTCGATCGCCGTGGGCGCGGCGGTCCGCAGCACCGGGTCGGCGTCGAGCACCTCGGACCACTTCTGCGTCGGCATCGCCGAGGACGCCGCGGTGTAGGCCTTGTCCTGCGCGACCTGCACGGCGTTGAGCTTCGCGCCGTCCTGGCGCAGGAACGCCTTCAGATTGCCGCCTTCGTCCACCACCGCGAGGGCGAACCGCTTGTCGGTCGCCTTCGCGGCCTCGTCGGCGGCGCGGACGATCTTCCAGGCCAGCTCGTCGCTGACGGACGACCGGCGCTGCACGTGAGGCATGAGAACTCTCCTTGTCTGGCGAGTGCGGGTTTTCTTTTCGGAACCGCCGGCCGCGGGAGGGTGCGTACCGGGACCGGTCGCATACGGACCGCATCCGGCGGTCGCTTCGACCGTAGCAAATCTGGAACGATCAGCAAACAATCGATCATTCCTGGTGGGCATCGAGCACGCAGAATCCTTGATATAGCGCGAAAAGTGTCGACTCGGAGAGTTTATAATTGACTGATCAGTACATATTGGTGGCGTGATTGTTGACCTCTCGTTCCAGAGTTCTTAGACTGGGGGCATGCCCCGAGTTCGCGAGTTCGACACCGACGAGGTGATCCAGAAGGCCATGGAGGTCTTCTGGCGCAAGGGCTACGAAGCCACCTCGATCCAGGATCTCGCCGAGGCGACCGGGCTCGGCCGCGGTTCGCTGTACGCGGCGTTCGAGAGCAAGCACGGCCTCTACGAGCGCGCGCTCCAGCGGTACGTCCGGCAGACCACGGACGCCACCCGCGAATCGCTGATGCAGCGGGTGCCGATCCGCCAGGTGATGCGCGACCTGCTGCTCGGCCGGATCGACGACGCGCTGAAGGAACCCGGCCGGCCGGGCTGCCTGCTCGTCATGGCGATCACCGAACGGGTGCCGCACGACGACGCGGCCAACCGGATCGTGTGCGACGCGATCGCGGCGCTGCAGGACTCCTTCTACGGAACGCTGCACCTGGCCCGCAGCATGGGCGAACTGCCGCCGGGGGCCGATATCCCGGCGTTGTCGAATTTCCTGGTGACCATGATTCAGGGGCTGCGCGTGATGAGCGCGGTCTGCCGCGACAAGACGTTGCTGGGCCAGGTTGTCGACACCGCGCTGAACGCCATTCCGGAATAGCCGGAGTTTCTTGCCGCCGAGGCGATCATCTCAGGAGATGGTCGCCTCTTTTCGTGCGAAAAGAAGACAGCCGGCGCGCGACCGGTTCTCTTCCGGTCTTGCCCAAGGCATGCCGGAAAGTGGTGGCTCCGGCTCGCCCGGCCCGCTGGTCTCAGGGAAGCGCTCGACTGTCTCTTGTGTCCATTGGCGGGTCAATGTTCTTGCACCGCAACGGATTCCAGAAATACCGCTGTCCTGTTCCGGATTGACCGTGCTTCAAACTGTGGCAACGGTCACACGGAAATTCTGCGCTGTCTTTTCGCCGTTACCCGCACTCCGGTGGACGTCTCGGTTGCGTCATTCGGCGTACCGGGAAATTTACTGAACCGATACAGTCAATGACCGGTGCGTCATTTGCGCCAATTTTCCGGCCCGTCGCGGCCTTTGCGACGGGCCGCGCCGGGCTAGTACGGTCGCCACCGGAAGCGAATCGCGGAATCGTATCGCGGTGATCAATTCAGCTTCCGTCACTGGGAAATACTCGGCAACCTGATTGGACTGGGGATGCTTGTCGACCAGATTCAGGGAACGATCGTCCGCGCCGCGGACTTCGTCTTCTCGCCGTTCGACTGGGGCCGCGTCGCCGAGCCCGTAGGCCCGGCCATGGGAGCCCGCCAGGTGACCCTGCTCGTCGTGGAGGTCGCGCCGGGGAAGGCGTGGCGTCTCGGCTGGGCGCTGGAGGAAGAGAACGTGGCCGTCGTCTTCGCCGGCTCCGGCCACGGCGACGTCACGGGGCATCGCACGGAGGTCGCTCGCGGCTCCGCGCTGCACTCGCCGACCGGGCGGACGCTGGAACTCGAAGCGGGCGAAGACGGTTTGACCGCCTACGTGTGGCGAACCCGCTTGGCGGGCAACGAACCCGCCGGGTCCGCGCCGCGGCTGGAAAACGAACTGTGGAACACCGAAACGCAATTGCACGGCTTCTCCGGAACCGGCGAAGTCGCCGCCGACGAGAACACCGCGGTCATGAACTTCCTTTTCTGGCCCGGAACCGGCAGCGCGCGGCTGTGCCTGCACTGCGGGATCCAGGAACCGGGCCAGACCTTCAACGTCCACCGGCACCCGGAAAGCGAAGAGGCATTCATCGCTTTCGAGGGCGACGGCCAGATGTATTTGATCGACCGCTGGCATGACGTCTCGCCCGGCGACGTGCTGTTCGCCGCGCCCGGGGTGCCGCACGGCACGCGAAACCCGGAGTCGTCCGCGAAGCGGTTCGCCACGTGCGGCGGCCCGACGCCGTTCGACCCTGTCCTCTACGCCCGTGCGGGCGTTTCCGCGGAGGTGAAGTAGTCGTCATGTGCCGGATCTACGGACACCTGGGCGGGAACCTGGCGCACCATCATCTGCGGGCGGTTTCGGCGCTGCAGCGGCACGGCGGCCCGGACGCGCGGTTCAGCGCGGCGGGCGACGGCTGGGCGCTGGGCAACAACCGGCTGGCCATTGTGGACCTCGACGGCGGCGAGCAGCCCTACCGGCTCGGCCGCGAGATCCAGGTCGTCTTCAACGGCGAGATCTACAACCACGACGTGCTGCGCCGCGATCTGCACGCGGCGGGCTACGTCTTCCACGACCGCTGCGACGGCAATGTGCTCCCGGCGCTGTACCACAAGTACGGCCTGGACTTCGTCGACCACCTCGACGGGATGTACGCCATCGCGGTGCTCGACCTGCGAGCCGAGCCGAAGCTGGTGCTCGTGACGGACGACGCCGGGATGAAACCGCTGTACCACCACGAAAACCCGGAACGCCGGGAGCTGTACTTCTCCTCGGAGCTGCCCGCTCTGCTGAGCGTCCCCGGCGTGCAGTGGCAGCAGCGGGACGAGGGGCTCGACAACTACCTCACCACCAAGACTCCTTTCGGCGAGCGGACGATGTTCGAGGGCGTCCGGGTGCTGCCGCGCGCGGCCACCGCCGTCTACACGCGCTCGGGCGGGCTGAAGATCTCGCGGCGCGCGGAAAGCGCGTTCCCGGTCGAGGAAGACGGCGACCTCGCCGCGGCGGGCGGCCGCGTGCGGGACACCCTGCGCGCCGAGACTCACCGGCTCGCGCTGGCCGACGTCCCGATCTCGACGATCACCAGCGGGGGACTGGACTCCAGCCTGGTGACCGCGCTGCTGGCGGAGAAGGTCCCGCACGTGCACGCGTTCAACATCGCCTACACCGGCGACTGGCCGTTCGACGAGAAGGCCTACGCCCGCGAGGTCGCGGCCCGCAGCGGCGCGACCTACCACCAGGTCGAAGCGGACCCGGCGACGTTCCCGGACCTGCTCGACGAGGTCGTGTGGCATCTCGGCCAGCCCAACGCCGACCCGATCACGCTGAGCACCTATCTGCTGTTCCAGGGCGTGCACGACGCCGGGTTCAAGGTGACGCTCTCCGGCGACGCCGCGGACGAGATCTTCGGCGGCTACCGCCGGATCAGCGACGCGGTGGGCGGCGGCGGGGCCGAGGACTGGCCGAACGGCTACGTCGAGGCGCTCGCGGCGGTTCCCGCCGCGCTGCGGAACCAGCTCTACACCGACGAATACCGGGATCTGCTGCGGTGCAACGGAACCGAAGCCGACCGGATCCTGCGGCGCCTCCGCGGCGCCGGGCCGGACCGGCTGTCCGCGATCACCGAGTTCGAAGTGGACGAACGGCTGCCCGCCTACCACCTGCGCCGTGTCGACCATCTGAGCATGGCGCATTCGGTCGAGGTGCGGCTGCCGTTCTGCCAGCGGTCGGTCACCCGGCTGGCCCGGCGGCTGCCCGCCGAGCAGCGCGTGCGGGGCCGGGAGGTGAAGCGCGCGCTCTACGCGGCCGCCCGAGGGCTAGTGCCGGATTCGGTGCTCGAGCGGCCGAAGCAGCCGTTCACCCTCCCGATCACCGCGATGCTCGCGGACGGGCAGCCCTTGCACAGCTATGCCCGCGACCTGCTCTCCGGGCCGTCGCTCGCCGATCGCGGGCAGCTCGACCCGAAGGCGGTGGCCGGGCTGTTCGACGCGCAGGCCGCCCGGCCGAACGACGAATCGGCGCTGGCCATCTGGTCGCTGCTGATCCACCGGATCTGGAGCGAGCAGCTGGTGCGCGGCGCCGGGGAAAGGAGGGCGGCCTGATGCTCGCCCACATCGCCCACGCCCACGGCAGCCCGAGTTCCACGCTGGTGCTGCCCGCCGAGCGGCTGCCGACGTCGGAGGAGGCGCTCACCGACGCGTTTTCCGACGGCGTCGCCTGGCTCGCCGAGCACGGCCTCGCGGCGGTCACGAAGATCGCGCTCGTGTCGGAGTCCGAACATCCGCTGTTCGATCTCGACTACCGGTTCGTGCAGGTCATCCCCGGCGATCCGGTGCGGTTCGACTTCCGCGGCAGCTGCGGGCATTCGGTGCTCTCGTCCGTCGTCGTCGCCAGCAGGCTCGGCTGGATCGGCAGGCTCGCGCCCGGGCACCGCGTCCGCGTGCGCGTGCTCAACACCGACGACCACGTGGTGTGCGAGGTCGACGAATGCGTCCGCGACCGGACGACGTTCACCGCGCACTTCCTCAACCACCCCGCGGTGCCGCTCGGCGAACTGCTGCCGTTCGGCGAGACCACTACGGACCTGCCCTACGACGACGGCACGATCCGGGTCTCCGCGGTCTCGGTCGGGAACCCTTACCTGTTCGTGTCCGGACACGACCTCGGCGTGGACACCCCGGAGGAGCTTTTCGCCGCGGGGCAGCCGCTGTTCCGGACGATGACCGCGATCCGCCGGTCGGCCGCGCGGCAGTACGGCTACCCCGTCGAGGGCGCGTTCCCGAAGGTGGCCGCGGTCCTGCCGGACGGCGACAACGGCTTGGCCGCGCGTGCGGTCTCGGTGCCGTCCTGGCATCCGACGCTCGCGCTGACCGGTGCGGTCTGCCTCGGCGCGGCCCGCCGGATCCGTGGCACCATCCCGTTCCAGTTCGCCGGAGGGGACACGCGGAGCCCGTCGTCGCTGCGGATCCGCACCGCCGGCGGCTGCACGGTTTCGGACGCCGCGGTGTCCGGCCACGACCAGGACAGCGAGCTGTCCTGGGTCAGCGTCCCGGAGAAGGCGGTGTCGTTCACCGGCGCGGTGACCATCGACTCGTTCGATCCCCATGCCCTGAAGGAGGATTCGTGTCTGCTGTCGACGTGACCACTCCCGCGCGTCTCGGCGTCGACGATCTGGTCGGCGTCCTCTCCGAACACGCCGCGGCGGCCGACGAAGCCGGCCGCCCGGCGCCCGAGGTGCTGACCGCGCTGCGGAACTCGCCGCTGCCCGGCTTGGCCGTGCCGCGCCGGTACGGCGGGTCCGGCGCGGACGCGCTGGAAGGGAACCGGATGATCGCGCGGATCGCGCGGCACGACCCGTCCACCGCGATCATCGCCTTCCAGCACATGGCCGTGTGCAGCCGGATCGCCGAATGGGGCAGCGACGCCCAGCGCGAGGAGCTGCTGCCGAAACTCGCCTCCGGCGAATGGCTGGCCGCGTCCGCGTGGAGCGAGTCCGGGGCAGGCGCGGCGAAGAAGAACCTCGCCACCGTCGCCGACGAACTGCCCGACGGCAGCTGGACGGTCAGCGGCGGCAAGGCTTTCACCACCGGGGCCGGGATCACCGACGTCTACCTGGTGCTCGCGCAGAGCACCCCGGCGGGGGAGTCCGACGACGCCGCGTACGGGTCCGGCGGGCAGAGCTTCTTCCTGGTGCCCGCGACCAACCCGGGCATCGAGCCGGACCTGAGCCTGGACCTGGTCGGCATGCGCGCGTCGGCGACCGGGTTCGTCGAGCTGAAGGACTGCCGCCTCGGGCAGGAAGCGCTGCTCGGGCCGCGCGACGCCGCGAGCACGATCATCGCGGGAGTCCGGCAGTCCGGGGCGACGCTCGGCGCGGTGTCGGCGGGGATCGCCGAGGCCGCCTGGGACCTCGGTTTTCAAGCGGCGCAACGGAAATCGCTGCTCGACCTGCAGGCGGTCCGGCACCGGCTGGTGGACCTGCGCGGGCAGGTGGAGTCAGCCCGCGCGCTCGTCGAACGGGCCGGCCGCCGCGAGGGCTCCGACCCCGGCGAGGTGACGCTGCACAGCAAGATCCACGCCTCCCAGGCGGCCGAGGAAGTCGTCGCCGCGATCGCGCGGCTGCTCGGCAGCGCCGGGTACGTGGTGACGAACCCGATCAACCGGATGGCCCGCGACGCCCGCGCCGTCGCGCTGATGGGCCCGACCAACGACCTGAGCCGAGAGCTGGTGAGCCTGCCATGGGCCGCGTGAAACAGTACGACCTCGTCGTCCGGGGCGGCCGGGTGACCGGCCCCGGCGGCGTGCGCACCGCCGACATCGCCGTCGCGGACGGGAAAATCGCCGACGTGCTCCCCGCCGGGAGCACCGTGTCCGGCACTGAGGAGATCGACGCCGCCGGGCGGCACGTGCTGCCGGGGCTGATCGATTCCCACGTGCACTTCCGCACGCCGGGCCTGACCGGCAAAGAGGACTGGGCGCACGCGTCGCGCGCGGCGGTGGCGGGCGGCGTCACCACGGTGTTCGACATGCCCAACACCCGCCCGGCGACGTTCACCCCGGCCGACGCCCGCGCCAAGGACGCGGAAATCCGCGGCACCAGCCTGGTCGACTACCGCTTCCACGCTGGCGTCAACCCGGAGGCGGTCGAAACGCTGGAAGCGTTCGAGCCGGAGGAAGCGTTGACCGCCAAGGCGTTCCTCACCGGGCACCACACCGCACCGCACGTGCTGCGCGACCCCGGGCGGCTGGACGAACTGTTCGCCGTCGCGAAACGGCGCGGCCTCCGGCTGCTCTTCCACGCCGAGGACGACGACGTTTTCTCGCTCCTCGACCAGTGGCAGGGCCCCCCGGCGACCTACCGCGACTACGAACGGTTCCGGCCGCGCTCGGGCGGGATCGTCGCCGTGGCCAAGCTGATCGAGCTGGCCCGGCGGCACGGCGCCGCGGCGCACGTCCTGCACGTGTCCAGCCGCGAGGAAGCCGACCTGCTGACCGCTGCGGGCGCGGCCGGGCTGCCGGTCACCTGGGAGGCCACCGGGCACCACCTGTCGTTCACCTCGGCCGACACCGCCCGCTTCGGTTCCCGCATCCGGCTCAGTCCCGCCATCCGGGAGCAGGCCGATCAGGACCGGTTGTGGGACGCGGTGTTCCGCGGCGAAGTGTCCACTGTGGGCAGTGACCACGCGCCGCACGCGTTCGCGGACAAGACGGTCGCGGCACCGGACGCCCCGCCCGGTCTGCCGGGGGTGCAGGAGCTTTTCCCCGCCCTGTACACGGGTCTGCGGCGGCGGGCTCCGGAGGCGACGCCGGACGAACTGCTGCCGATCGTCACCCGCGTGCTGGCCGCCGAACCAGCCCGGCTGTTCGGCATCGCCGACCGCAAGGGCGCGATCGCGCCCGGCCTGGACGCCGACCTCGTGCTGTTCGACCCGGCGGAGAACTGGTCGTTCGGCCCCGGCGACGTCGAGGCGAAATGCGGCTGGACGGCGTACGCGGGCTGGATGTTCACCGGCCGCGTCGCGCGCACGATCCGCAGGGGTCGCACCGTGTTCCGCCTCGAACACGGCTTCGGCGCCCCGGACGGCGAATGGCTCAAGCCATCGGACGTCCCGGCCCGGGCAGGTGGTGCCCGATGACCACCGCGCTGCTCGACGAATTCAAGGACGCGATGGCGACGCTCGCCGGCGGCGTGTGCGTGGTGACCGCACTCGACGACGACGGCACCCCTCGCGGGTACGCCGCGACCTCAGTGACGTCGGTGTCGATGCGGCCGCCGCTGCTGCTCGTCTGCCAGGCGAAGACGTCGAGTTCGTACGAGATCTTCTCGCGCTGCTCGCGGTTCGGCGTCAATGTCCTGGCCGCGGAGCAGGCCGAACTCGCCGCGTTGTTCGCGACGCCCGGCGCCGACCGGTTCGGCGGCACCGGCTTCGAAGCGGGCGAGCAAGGCACGCTCCTGCACCCGGAAGCGCTGGCAGGCATCGAATGCCGGCGCCGGGACACCGTCGACGCCGGAGACCACGGCCTCCTGCTGGGCGAGGTGTGCGCGGCCCGCACCCGCCCCGGCGACCCGCTCGTCTACCACGGCAGGCGCTACCAGCGCACCCGTCCGGTCTGAACCGCTTGGAGGACAACCATGTTCGACATCCCCGACCGTCCCGGCCCGGCTCCCCGAACCCGCGGCCCGGTCCCGCACGGCCAGCTCAACCAGATCGCCCCGACGACGCTGCAGGAGGAGCTGTGGCAGCGGATGCGCTCGCTGGCCGGCGTCTACCTGGCGCCGACGCACGTGCCCTACCCGGAGGCGAGGGCGATCCATCTGGCGCCGGAGTTCGGCACCGGCCCGGACGACGCGTTCATCAAGCACAGCCGCGAATTCGCGCACATGCACCCGCAGCAGGACGGCAGCCTGCACCTGACTCTTCCGCCGATCGCGAAGAAGGTCGTGACCGAGGCGGGCTGGGGCGTGCCGCATCCGATCCAGAACACGCAGCTCGTTTACGGTCCTCGCGACCGGGACGAGATCGAGATCGTGTGGCAGGTGGTGCTGGAGTCCTATCGCTACGCCAGGGGACGCCATAACGAATGATTCCTGGGCTCGTGTCGGCCGGGCTGTGCTCGGCCGACGCGAGCCGATGGGCTGGTGCGCTCCTAACCCGCCGGATAACTGTGCAGGCCCTGTCCGGTCTTGCGTCCCAGCCGTCCGGCACCGACAAGCTCGGCCAGGAGCGGGCACGGCCGGTACATCGGATTCCCCGTGCACTCCAGCAGTACCGTCAAGGTGTCCAGGATGACGTCGAGGCCGATGAGGTCAGCCGTCCGCAGCGGTCCCATCGCGTGGCCGAAGCAGTTCTCGAAGACCTGGTCGACGGTGGCGGCGTCGGCGATGCCGTCGCCGACCGTCGCGATCGCCTCGTTGATCGTCGCCATGAGCACCCGGTTGGCGACGAAGCCGGGACCGTCGGCGACCACGATCGCGTGTTTGCCGATGCCGGACAACAGGTCCGTGGTGGCGCGGACGGTCTCGTCGCCGGTCGCCGCCGCGCGCACCACCTCGACGGTGTCCTTGAGCGGCGCGGGGTTCATGAAGTGGGTGCCGATCACCCGGTCCGCGCGGGCAGTCGCGGCGGCGAGCCGAGCGATCGGGACCGCGGACGTGCACGAGGCGAGGATCGTCGCGGCGGGGCAGAGCCGGTCCAGTTCGCCGAACAGCCCTTCCTTCACCGGAATCCGTTCGGCCGCGCACTCCACGACGAACTCGCTGTCGCCGAGTTCGCCGAGCTGGCCGGTCCAGCGGATCCGGTCGGAAACCTTGGCCGGGGGGCGGTTGCCGAGCAGCGCCGCCATCCTCAGGCCGAAGCGGATGCGCTCCGGGCCGCGGCTCACCGCCTCCGGATCGTGGTCGGCGACCACGACGTCGTGCCCGGCCGCGGCGAAACACTGGGCGACACCGGTGCCCATCACGCCCGCGCCCACCACCCCGATCTTCACTGGCTTCTCCCGTCGACGATCCGGACGTGCCCGGGCGGGGGAGGCGGCGGCCGTCGCGGGTCGAAGGCCAGCGTCAGCCCGGCGTCGGCGGCTGTGCCGGGTTCGAAACCGGCGAAGCGCAGCGTCACCAGCATGATCCGGTTGCTGTCCGTGGGAACGAACCGGGCGACGGGACGCCGTCCGCGCGCGAGGACGTCCCGCACGAGATGGCCGAGCAGGACGGTGCCGATGCCGCGATTGAGCACCCGGCACGAAGTGAGCAGCAGCTCCAGGACTACGTCGTGCCCGGCTTCGCGGAGCACGGCGAGCCCGACGGTGCCGTGCGCGCCGAACCGGTCGGCCACGTCCGCGACGAGCACTTCATAGCCCGGGGACGCACAGAGTTCGCGGAGCTGCGCGACATCGAACGTGCGTCCCGTGGTGTTGAGCTGGTGGGTGCGGAGGGTGAGTTCGTGCGCGCGGGCGAAGTCGTCCTCGGCGGCGGCCCGCACGGTCATCGTGAGGTTCAGCGAGGCGAGGAATTCCTGCGGGGAACCGCGGAACGCCTGTTCGGCCGCGACGCGGTCGCGTTCGGCGAGGTACCGGTGCCGGCGGCGGCGCGATTCGCCGGTCACCTGCACCGGCCGGAACTCGGCGAGCTCCGCGAGTTCGCCGACCCGTTCGGCGGGGTAGCAGCGCACCGTCGGCAGCGCGGCGGCAACCTCGGCGCGCTCGGCCGGGTCGTTGTCGGCGAAGGCGATGGTGTCCAGGCCGAGATTGAGTTCCGCGGCGATCCGGCGGATCGACACGGACTTCTCGCCCCAGCCGACCTCCAGCGCGCAGAACAGGTCGGTCAGGCCGTGTTCGGCGAGATGCCCGGTGGCGCGGGCGAGTTCGCCCCGGCCGGCCACCGCGTGCAGGATTCCCCGCCGGTCCAGGGTGTGCAGCGTCTCGAGCGCGGCGGGAAACGGGCGCGGCCGGTCGCCTTCGAGCACGACGCCGTCCCAGAGCGTGTCGTCGAGGTCCCAGACCAAGCACTTGACCGTCTTCACGGCCGCCGCCGCAACGCGTATTCGCCGAGCTGCTGTTCGGCGACTTCGTCGGAGCCTTCGATGATCCGCATGACCTTGGCGTCGCGGTAGAAACGGCCTACCAGGCTGTCCTCCGCGCATCCGGTGGCACCGAGGACCTGCCCGGCCCGGTCGGCGACGGCGGACGCGGCGCCCGCGGCGACGTACTTGGCCAGCAGGGTCCCGGCCACGGCGTCCGGTTCGCGCCGCTCCCGCAGTGCTGCTGCGCGGACACACAGCTGGCGCGCGGCGGCCGCGTCGGCCAAGCTGCGCCCGAGCAGAGCGCGCACCGCTTGATGCCCGGCGAGCCGCACGCCGCCCTGCACGCGGTCCACGGCGTGGGCGGCGGCGACGCGCAGGCACGCCTCGGCCATGCCGACGCAGCCCCAGGCGACGGTGAACCGTCCGTGGTCGAGTGCCGTCGCGACGACGTGCGACAGCCCGAATCCCGGGGGAGCGAGCAGGTTTTCCTCCGGCACGAGCACGTCGAACCGGACGTGCGCGAGCTGGGCGGCGCGCATGCCCAGCTGACCCCGCACCGGCTCGACGGTGATGCCTGGCCGGTCGGCTTCGACCAGCAAAGCGACCGGACGGCCCTCGCCCGCGGCGAGCACGAGGAAGACGTTGGCGGCCTGCCCGAAGGTGACCCACAGCTTGCGCCCGCGCACGCGCATCCGCCCGGCCTCGCGCACCGCGGAGGCGGCGACGGCCGACAGGTCGCTCCCGGCACCGGGTTCGGTGGCCGCGAAACCAGCCAGGACGTCTCCGTGCGCCAGCGGCGGCAACCAGCGGGCCCGCTGATCGGCGGTGCCCCAGCGGAAAACGGCCGCGGCGACCATGCTCTGGACGGTGACCAGGGCCCGCAGCGCGCTGCACACGCCCCCGAGGTCGGCGCACAGTTCGCCGAGAGCGGCCTGGGGGAGTCCGGCGCCACCGGCGGAAGCGGGCAGATCGGCGGCCAGAAAGCCCGCGCGCGCCACCGCTTTGACGACCTCCGGCGGGACCGCGCCGCGCGCGTCCCAGTCCGCCGCGTCCGGTCCGGCCGAAGCGGCGAACGCGGCGGAATCCGCTGTGGCCGGGGAATGGGTCAAGGAATTCCGTCCGATCGCTTCCGGAGCACGAAATCGGTTACCCGGTTCATGGTCCGGAAATTGTCCAGGTCGAGGTCTTCCACTCCGATCTCCACGCCGAACCGGCGTTCGAGAAGTGCCACGAGCTCCAGGGCCAGCAGCGAGTTCACCAGCCCGAGCGCGAAGTAGTCTTCGTCGGGGCCGGGGGTGTTCCCGGCCGTCGCGGCGGTGAAGAAATCGGTCAGTTCCGCCGTAATCTCCCCGGCGGCGAGTTCCGTGCCCGCGGGCTGCTGGCCTGTCACGCACCCTCCCTCGAGAAGATTTCCCCGCTCGAAGTTAACACGCCGTGCGGTGCTCCCGGCCGTGCCGAACGGCCTAATCGATTGCTCGCCATTGCTGATCCATTCCCGGTATTCGAAGTCCTTTGTGGATGATCAATGGACCGCGGTCGCGCAATTAAGCGCCGATCCCTCGTTCGGCGGCTTGCCGCTGCCGCGCGGCCACTGCAAATATCGAAATACCGCCCTCGCGGGGAAATTGAGGAAAACATTCCGGAACCGCGCGTCGAGCATGGGATTGCGGGCATGGCAGCCACCACTGGAACAGCGAGCGGCGTCGGCGGCCTGCTCGCGGACTGCGCGTCCCGGACGCCTGCGGAGACCGCGGTGGTGTGCGGCGCGACCCGGTTGAGCTATGCCGAACTCGCCGCCCGCAGCGACGAACTGGCGGCCCGTTTGGCGGAGCGGGGCGCGGGGCTCGAGAGCCGGGTCGGGCTTTTCGTGGAGCGTGGAGCGGACATGGTGGTGGCACTGTTCGCGGTGCTCAAGGCCGGGGCGGCGTACGTACCTCTCGATCCGGCGCAGCCGCGAAGGCATGGGGCCGCCCTGCTCGCCGACGCCGGGGTGAGCCTGGTCCTGACGCAGCCTGAGCTGGCGGACCGGCTGCCAGCGAACTGTGCGCCGGTGTCGGTGAAAGCCGCGCCCCGAGCAGATGGCGCTGGTCCGGCCGTGCCCCAGCGATGCGACGGCGGCGAACTCACCGGCGGTCCGGCTGCCCTCCGCGCAGGCAATTCCGTTGCTCCGTCTGACAAACCCGTCGCGTCGTGGCCGCCCGTCCACCCCGACAACCTCGCCTGCATCTTCTGCACCTCGGGCTCGACCGGCCGCCCCCGCGGAGTACTCGGCACCCACCGCGGGCTGCTCCAGCTGTTCGCGGCCCACCGCACGCAGATCTTCGACCCCGCCGCCCAGGCCGTCGGCCGGTCGCGCCTCCGGGTGGCGCACACCGCGTCCCTCTCCTGCGACACCTCCTGGATTCCGCTGCTCGCGATGCTGGCCGGCCACGAACTGCACGTGCTGGACCGGGCCGATCCGCGTGCCACCGTCGCCGCATTGGCGGCCGCGAGGATCGATGTGCTCGACGAAACTCCCTCTGTCCTCAGGAAACTTCTGCTGGCCGGGCTGCTCGACGGCCCCGCGCGGCCACACGTCGTCATCACCGGGGGAGAGCGCGTGGATCCGGACCTCGGTGCCGCGCTGCACGCCGCCGGGGTCGCCGTCTGCAACGCCTACCGCACCACTGAGACCACTGTGGACAGTCTCGTATGCGAGGCGGTGGCCGAGGAGCACGCCGTGCTCGGGCAGCCGGTGGCCGGGACGCGCGCGCAGGTGCTGGACGCCACGCTGCGGCCGGTTCCGCCGGGGGAGCCCGGGGAACTCTGGCTGTCCGGCGACTGCCTCGCTCGCGGCTACCTCGGCGAGCCCGGGGCGACCGCGGCCGCGTTCGTCGCGGATCCGGCCGGGCCTCCCGGCTCGCGGATGCACCGCACCGGCGACCGGGTGCGCCAGCGGGGAGACGGACTGTTCGACTTCCTCGGCCGCACCGACGGGCAGGTCGAAATACGCGGGATCCGTGTCGATCCCGAGGAAGCCGAAGCCGCCCTCGTGTGCCACCCCGGTATCGCCGCCGCGGCCGTAGTCGCGTGGCGAGACGACCGCGGTGCCGATCTCCTGCTCGCTTACGTCGTCCCATCAGCCAGGCCCGGCCCGCCACCGGCCCGGCTGGCGGCGTTCCTGCGACGCCGGGTGCCTGGTCATCTCGTGCCCGCCCGGTTCGTCGAGCTTGCCGCCCTCCCCTTGACGCACGCGGGCAAGCTCGACCGCCGGGCGCTGCCCGCGCCGGACGGCAGCCGCCGCGACCTCGCCGCTCCGCGGAACGCCACCGAAGAACTGGTCGCCGAGGTCTGGCGGGAGGCGCTCGGCCTGCCGCGGGTGGGCGTCGAGGACGATTTCGTCGAGCTGGGCGGCGATTCGATCCGCGCGATGCGGGTGGCCGGCACGCTCAACCGGCGCCTGGGCATCGCACTGCCCCCTCGGGACGTGTTCGAACACCGCACGGTCGCCGGGCTCGCGGCGGCGATCCCCGCCGCGCGCGCCGGCCACGCGCCGGAGCGGACCGAGCCGGGGACCGCGCTGCCGCTGTCGTCCGGGCAGCAGCGGCTCTGGTTCCTCGACCAGCTCGCCCCTGGGGGCGCGGAGTACAACACCACCACCGGATTCCGGTTGCGCGGAGCCCTGTCTCTCGACGCGCTGGCGGCTGCCTTGACCGCACTGGTCGAACGCCACGAGTCGCTGCGGACGACGTTCCCCGCCGTGCAAGGACGGGGCGTTCAAGTCGTCGGGCCGCCGCCTGAGATCCGGCCGGAAGTCCGCGCGCCGGAGGACATCGAACGGGCGCTGCTCGCCGAGGTGCAGCGGCCCTTCGACCTCGCCCGCGGCCCGTTGTTCCGGGCGACGGTGTTCGAGCGGGACGCGGACGATCATCTGCTTGTGCTGGTGCTGCACCACATCGTCACCGACGGCTGGTCGATGGGAGTGCTCGCGGACGAACTCGGCCAGCTGTACTCCGCCGCGGTGCGCGGCGCGGTGGCCGGGCTGCCCCCGCTTCCGTTGCGCTACGCCGATTTCGCCGCCTGGCAGCGAGACCGGCTCGCCGGACCCGAGTTCGACGACCAGATCGCCTACTGGGAGCGGCAACTGGCCGGGGTCCCGGCGCTGGAACTGCCCACCGACCGGCCGCGCCCAGCGGTGCGCGGGACGGCGGGCGCGATCCACCGGTTCACCGTGCCCGCGGCCGTGACCGCCCGGCTGGCCGAACTCGGCCGGGAGCACGGCGCCACGCTGTTCATGACCCTTTTCGCGGCGGCGCAGGTGCTCTTCGCGCGCTACACCGGCCAGCGCGACCTCGCCCTCGGCACGGTCACCGCCGGGCGGTCCCGGGACGAACTGGCCGGACTGGTCGGCTTTTTCGCCAACACGGTCGTGATCCGCGCCCGCCTCGACGGCGACCCGTCCTTCGCCGAACTCCTGACCGAAGTCCGCTCGACCGTGCTCGACGCGATGGCCCACGACGACGTCCCGTTCGGCCGCCTGGTGGAACTGCTCGCCCCGGCCCGCGACGCGAGCCGTTCGCCGCTGGTGAACGCGATGGTGGTGCTGCAGAACGCGCCCTCGGCGGCCCCGGAGTTCAGCGGGCTGGCGGCCGAGGAGCTCGAACTGCCCCGGCAGTCGGCGCAGTTCGACCTCACGCTGGAGTTCGAACCCCACGACGGCGGCCTGCACGCGGTGGCCGAGTACAGCACCGAACTGTTCGACGCGGCCACGATCCGGCGGCTGGCCGAGAACCTGGCCGCCCTGCTGGAAAACCTCGCCGAAGACCCGGGACGGCCGCTGTCCCGGCTGCCGTGGCCCGCGCCGGCGCAACGCCGCGAACTCCTGGAAGCCGGGCACCCGGCGGCGGAGGGACCCGGGCTCAGCGTGCCCCGCGTCTTCGCCGAGCGCGTCCGCGAGCACCCGGACGCGCTCGCGGTGACCTGCGCGGGCGCGGCCCTCACTTACCGGGAGCTGGACCTCCGGGCGAACCGGCTCGCACACGGCCTGATCGCGCACGGCGCCGGACTGGACGTCCGGATCGGCCTGTGCGTCCCGCGCGGCGTCGAGGCGGTCGTCGGGATGCTGGCCGTGCTGAAGGCCGGAGCAGCCTACGTCCCGCTCGACCCGCGTTACCCGGACGAGCGGCTGGCGTTGCTGCTGGCGGATTCCGGGGCGGCCACAGTGCTTACGACGCGGGCAGTGCGCGACCGAGTACCCCACGGGGCTCGCGTCCTGGCCTTGGACGACGGGTGGGAACGCGGCGAGTCCGAAACCGCGCCGGGGCACCGAGCCTGGCCGGACAACCTGGCCTGCGTGCTTTACACCTCCGGTTCGTCGGGTCGGCCGAAAGGCGTGCAGATCGAGCATCGCTCCGTGACGCGGTTGTGCGCCGACCCGCACGTCCGGCTCGGCCCGGAGGACGTCGTCGCGCAGTACGCTCCGTTGTCGTTCGACGCCTCCACGCTGGAAATCTGGGGTGCGCTGCTGTCCGGCGCACGGCTGGCCGTCGACCCGGAGGAGGTGCCGTCGGTTGAGGCGCTCGGCACCTTCGTCCGCTCCGAAAGCGTGACCGCCCTGTGGCTGACCGCGGGGATGTTCCACGAGGTGGCGGCGGCTGACCCCGGGGTGTTCGCGGGGCTGCGGCGGCTGCTTTCCGGCGGCGACGTCCTCTCGCCGCAGCAATGCGCGGCAGTCCGGCAGCGGTGGCCGCAGCTGGAGCTGGTCAACGGCTACGGGCCCACCGAAAACACCACTTTCACCGCCTGCCACCGCGTCCGCGACAGCGACCCCGGCCGTCCGGTGCCGATCGGGCGGCAGATCACCGGCACGTACTGCCGGGTGCTGGACCGGCACCTCGATCTGGCGCCGGCCGGGGTGCGCGGCGAGCTGTACGTCGGCGGCAGCGGTTTGGCCCGCGGCTACCTGGGGCGGCCCGGCCTGACCGCGGACCGGTTCGTCGCCGACCCCTTCGGGCACGGGACCCGGCTGTACCGCACCGGCGACGTCGTGCGCTGGCGCGAGGGCTGGGTGCTGGACTTCCTCGGCCGGTCCGACGACCAGGTCAAGATCCGCGGCTTCCGGATCGAGACGGGCGAGATCGAGGCCGCCCTGCGCCGGCACCCGGACGTCGGCGAGGCCGTCGTGCTGGCCCGGGACGACACCCCCGGCCACAAGCGGCTGGCCGGGTACGTCGTGCCGCGCCGCCCGGTCGGGCCCGAGGCCCTGCGGGAGTTCCTCGGCCAGAGCCTGCCGGGGCATCTCGTCCCGGGCGCGCTGGTGGTGCTCGACCGGTTCCCGCTGACGCCGCAGGGCAAGATCGACCGCCGGGCGCTGCCGGCGCCGCGGCCGCGGGAAGCCCGACCCCCCCCCCCCCCACCCGCACCCGCCG